>JALOOK010000511.1 GCA_025454445.1 Oscillatoria sp. Prado101
TTGGCTGAGCGAGTTAATAGATTCTACTTTCTAGTTTATCTTGCCTGCACCGATCTTGCCCAAACTCCTTGCCACCAGCTAGCCCTCAGCCGGGACAAATGCCAGTGCCGGTCAGCCCAGCAGTGAACGTGGCCACCGAAACGGTGGGGTTGGGGCTTTGCTTGCCGGTGAGACGCACCCAAAAAGAGGGAACTGATTAATGATCATCTTCACTGTCCAATTCTTGCAGGAGAGCGAAAAAGGAAAGAGGCAAAGCTGCTACAGCTAACAGCAGGGCGAACAAAAGGCTCCCCCACAGGGTAGCAAATGTTTTTCCCACTTTTTGTAACCTTTGCTGGAGACTTTTTTGGGGAACAGGAACAGTTAAATCCGCTTTCAGCTGCACATCAGTGTTGATTTTCATATAGCAACCAATAAAAAGCTAGTGGTTTTTACACCCCAGAAACCCGGTTTCTTAAAGAAACCGGGTTTCTCAGTACCTCACTCATACGAAAACCGCTAGAATTAAACATTTTTTTCAAAAGCCCGGATAAAAACAGGCCCTCTGAGAGAGGCTTGGGAATAGGCGTTGCACAGTAGAAGGATGATTGAACTTTTTGCACTCATCCAAAACCCTCTCTTACTCCCCCTCCCCGCTTTTCGGGGAGGGGGTTGGGGGGTGGGGAACATCGCCGCAATTGTGCAACGCTTGGGAAGAAGGGGTGGATCGTTCCACCGATGATTCGGGAGAAGACTGTGGGAATTGTTCAAGATGCTACTCATGTAAAAGCCTATCTCAGATTCTCAGTAGCGAGCGTGAAATCCGTGTAAATTTTCAGCGCTTCTCTGTGAAAATACTGTAAAAGTTTTAAATTTTCTTGCCGCCGGCAAAACCTATCATTTTCCATAGTAATTGTCCTCCTGCTAAAGGCAGATAAAGGCAGCTTGGTATGGGCAATATGCCAGAAAGCAAATCGGGGGAGTTGTGAGCGCAGTTAATTATAAATTGCTCTGAGACTGAGAACTGAGCTTACAGGTGGAAGCCAAGACTGTTGCGGCAATGCAAAGGCGATCTTAGCGAGGGACAATCGGCTAAATCCGCAGGCTCTTGCCCAGGTGCCGGCATGGGGGGAATAAAATGCTGCCGGCCTTTTTCCGGGAAATCTAGTCCGGGATGGGATGCAGGGGGAGTGGCGAACACTCAGACAGTGTTCGGATCGGCGTAACCCTGGATATTTTCCGGCTCAAACTGGCGCAGGATGCGGGTAGCTTGGCGGGTGAGGGTGTCAGAACCCTTGACAACAATCAAATACTTGCCGGCATTGAGACGGTTGCGGTAGGGTAAAGCGTCACCGCCCCCGAAAATCAAGCCGACACCGCCGCCGACAAAAACACTGCCCATTGCGCCGGAGATAGCCCCCAATAACCCGCCAATGACGTGATTGCCGATTTCGCCCGCCCAGGCAAAAGTATCCAAGCCGGTGATCGAGCTGAAGGTGAAGCCGGCGGCAAAGCCAAACGGGACGAGCCAGGTGGCCATCAGCCGGGCTTGTTTGCGGGCTTGCTCATTGGGATCGATCAAGCCATATTCATCAGCGCTCTTATAGCCCTTGCCCAGGATGGCCACTTGTCCGGTGGGCAAGCCTTCTTTCTCTAGAGCGACATAAGCGGCTTCAGCTTGAATGCGGTCTGGCAGTACGGCGACGAGATAGTTCATAAGCAATTATTCACAGGGCGGTCTGGCCTGAGTGATAGTGAGGGATAGTGAGAGCGCAGGTACTGGGAGATATTGTAAGTTGAGATCGGGACTGAAGCGCTGTTCGCCACCGGCATGCGTGGAGCCACCGGCGCGTCAGGGGGGACGCACCTCGGGTGGCGCAGAAGATAAAAACTTTCAATCAATCTTAAAGCAGGCAGGCAGCAATACAGTTAAAATGACCTACTGCAGAAGATTCCTGCCATGCAGGATCAAAGGCTGCCGGCAGCCGGCAATCGTCCGCCCCGATCCCGCTCGCTTTCGCCAATAGGCGTCATTTCACCCCAAGCTGTTGCAACCTCAGAAGCCAACCATGCCAAAGGTTCTCGTTTCCGATCCCATCGATCAAGTAGGCATCGACATTCTGTCGCAAGTCGCCCAAGTAGACGTAAAAACCAATCTGTCGCCAGAAGAGCTGGTGCGGGCGATCCCAGAGTACGACGCCCTGATGATCCGCTCCGGCACCCGCGTCACCAAAGAGGTGATTGAAGCTGGCACACAGCTGAAAATCATCGGACGTGCCGGTGTGGGCGTAGACAATGTGGACGTGCCGGCAGCCACCCGCTCTGGGATTGTGGTGGTCAATTCCCCAGAAGGCAACACCATTGCCGCTGCAGAGCACGCCCTGGCCATGATGCTGTCCCTCTCTCGCTATATCCCAGAAGCTAACCAGTCCGTCAAAAGCGGCAAGTGGGATCGCAAGAGTTTCGTCGGCGCGGAGGTGTACAAGAAAACCCTCGGCATTGTGGGGCTGGGAAAGATTGGCTCCCATGTGGCGGCGGCGGCGAAAGCGATGGGCATGAAGCTCCTCGCTTATGACCCCTTCATCTCCACGGAACGGGCTGAGCAGCTCGGATGCCGGCTGGTGGATATGGATCTGCTGTTGCGGGAAGCGGACTACATCACCCTGCACATCCCCAAAACGCGGGAGACCTCCCACCTGATCGGTGCTGAGGCGCTGGCGAAAATGAAACCAACCGCCCGGATCATCAACTGCGCCCGGGGCGGCATCATTGACGAGGCGGCGCTGGCACAAGCCCTGAAGGAAGGCAAAATTGCCGGTGCGGCGCTCGACGTTTACGAAAACGAACCGCTGGAAGCGGATTCGCCGCTGCGCCAGCTGGAACACGGAATCGTCCTCACCCCCCACCTGGGAGCCTCGACTGCAGAAGCCCAGACTAATGTGGCCATTGACGTGGCCGAACAAATTCGCGACGTGCTGCTGGGACTGCCGGCGCGTTCGGCGGTCAATATCCCCGGTTTGTACCCCGATGTCCTGGAAAAGCTCAAACCTTACATGCAGCTGGCTGAAACCCTGGGCAACTTGGTAAGCCAGCTAGCTGGCGGGCGGGTTGAGTCTCTGACGGTGCGGCTGCAAGGAGAATTGGCCAGCTCGGAAAGCCAGCCGGTGGTGGTCGCCTCCCTGAAAGGGCTGCTCTCGATCGCCCTGCGGGAGCGGGTCAATTACGTCAACGCCGCCCTGGAATCCAAAGAGCGAGGCATTCGCGTGGTTGAAACCCGGGATGCCTCAATTCGCGACTACACCGGCTCACTGTACCTGGAGGCGAAGGGCTCTCTGGGCGATCACTCCGTGACCGGCGCTGTGCTGGGGGATGGCGAAATTCGCATCACCGCCGTCGATCAGTTCCCGATCGGGGTGACGCCCACCCAGCACATGCTGTTTACCCGCCACCGAGACATGCCCGGGATTATCGGCAAAATCGGTTCTCTTTTGGGCAGTTTTAATGTAAATATTGCCAGTATGCAGGTAGGCCGCAAAATCGTGCGCGGCGATGCCGTGATGGTTCTCAGCCTTGACGATCCCCTCCCTGACGGGATTCTGACTGAGATTACCAAAGTGGCGGGCATTCGGGAAGCCCATACAGTAAGGCTGTAGGGACACAGAAACTAGGGACTGGGGTGCGCTGAGGGATAAATTTTGGGTGCTGAATTAGGAACAGCTGGTGGGAAATTCGGGTTCTTTGCGAGCCAGCGCTGGAAGATTTAATCTTCTGGCGGCTGGAAGGCTTTGGCTGTAAGGGTACGGCTTGCGAGATAAAAGGCTGTAACTGTCTGATATCCGCTTACTTGCCCGAGGAGGGGGCGCAGCTGCTGGACTTGGCGGCGCTGTCTCTGTGGCTGCGCCAAGATGCGCTCTGCGCGGGTTGGCCACCGCCGGCTATGCAGTGGCACTTGATCGATGAGGAAGACTGGGCTAGCAGCTGGAAGCAATACTGGCACCCGCTAAAAATTGGGGACCGCTTGCTGGTTTACCCGGCTTGGATACCCGTACCGGAACAGTCAGACCGGCTGCTACTGCGCTTAGATCCAAGTGTGGCTTTTGGCACCGGCACCCACGCCACCACTCAGCTGTGCATGGAGGCGCTGGAAATGCGCCTGGGCTTTGAAAAAACGGATGCTGTGGTGGCGGATATTGGCTGCGGCTCGGGCATTTTATCGATCTCCGCCTTACTGCTGGACGCTCGCAAGGTGTACGCTGTGGATACTGACCCGCTGGCGGTGAAGTGCGCTCGCCAAAATCGCGAACTTAACCGCATTAGCCCCCAGCGCATGGTTGTGGAGTTGGGCAGTGTGGTTCGCTTGATTAAATTAACCGACAAGCCGGTGGATGGTTTTGTCTGCAATATTTTGGCG
>JALOOK010000512.1 GCA_025454445.1 Oscillatoria sp. Prado101
TTAAGAATTCTGCTATATTACCATTATACACCTGTTGAATAGTTGTGGCAACTATTTTTAAGGCTAGGGGATTTCCACCGCAGCGATGAATCAGTTCTTGGGAAGGGGAAACCCTGAGCCGCCCCGATTCGCTGCTGGCAGCTTCATCACCGCTAAAGTCCAGACCTGTAGCTTGTAAGATTGGCTGCCCTTCGCTTTCGGACAAACCCGGTAAGTCCAGTAAGCGAACCGGCAGTGTTTCCCCTTCCAGCGGTGTCAATTCTCTCAGTTTCTCCCGACTGGTGAGCAGCAAACAGCTGCGGTGGGGCGTTTCTCCCAGCCGCCGGAATAATTCCCCATACCCTTCATAGCCCTGACGATACTGCCCTGCGCTTTCGCCACCCAGCAAAATCGACTCGGCATTATCCAGCACCAGCAGACAGCGGTGCCGGCGCAGATAGTCGATCAGCAGGGAGATTCGAGCCTCTGCGGTTTCTGGCAGATCCTCCCTTTCGCCCCTGCGAGTTTCGGGGGAGTTGGGGGGGATCTGGCGGGAGAAGAACTGGATCAGCACCGCCAGGATTTCTTGAACAGGTGGGGCGTTGCGCAGACTTCGCCAGATCAGGTACTGGAATTCGCTCTCAATCCGATCTGCCAGTTTCACAGACAGGGCGGTTTTGCCCATCCCCCCGATGCCCAACAGCGCCACCAGCCGGCACTTATCTCGCACAATCCACTGCTCCAGCGTAGCGAGGCAGTCGGTGCGCCCAAAGAACAGGCTCACATCCGGGGCGTCTCCCCAATCCCGGTGGGTGTTAGGGGTGTTTGGGGATTTGCTGCTAGGTTTATGGGCGGCACCGTCTTCTAAATCGGCGGCGACATCCAGCCAGTCTATGTCCAAGAGGCGGCAGAGTTCAAAAAAATTCTCGCGGGAAATGGGTTTGCCATTGAGGAATTTGCGAACCGTATCTAAGCCAAGTTGAGCGTGTTCGGCTAAAGCCTGCTGGCTGGCATAGCCCTGGCGAACGAGAGCCGATTTTACTTTCTTGACGCACTCTGGGCGCACCCGGATTGATTTTTGCGACATAGCTCACCTTGAGAAACCCAATAGGATTATAGCGGTTTTCCGTTGGATTAAGTACACGCCAGAAACCCGGTTTCTTTAAGAAACCGGGTTTCTGTAACCCTAGGAGCTTTTGTGCCGGCGCAACTCAGGGGAAAGTCAGGAACAAGTCAGTGATTCCTAACCGGCAGTCTTAGGACAATCCCAGTGACTGCCCCGATTTAATAAAGTTGTGGTCTTTAAAGGTAGCCTTATGACATCGGGAAAAAGCTTTAACTGTCTCCGGCAAGCGGCACTGATTACTGTTATTGCGGCTGTCCTTTTTAGCGTCAGTCCAGTTTTAGGGCTGGCCTTCGCGTTAGGGATCGTCTACCGGCTGTTACTGGCAAAGCCGGTGGCTGCAGCCGCACTGCCGGTGCCGCCGGCTCCTTTAAGGGAATTGGTTATCGAGATTGACGCCGCGAAGAGGGAGCGCCAGGTGGCGGAAATCACGGAAACGGAAGATTTCCAGCGCTTGCTGCGACAGGCAAAGCAGCTGAGGCGCAATCGAGAACGCTGAAATTTTTTGTCTGAGGCAGTGGCTTGGGTGCTGCGTGCGCCGCTATATGAGAAAATTATGCGCTCCTGCCAGGTCTGCCGGTGGGGCTAAAGCCCAACTACGAGCCGGTGGGGCCGACGCCCAACTACGAACCGGTGGGGCCGACGCCCAACTACGAACCGGTGGGGCCGACGCCCAACTACGAACCGGTGGGGCTAAAGCCCAACTACGAACCGGTGGGGCTAAAGCCCAACTACGAACCGGTGGGGCTAAAGCCCAACTACGAACCGATTGTAAGGCGTAGGACAGGCGGGACGCCTGTCCCCAGTTTACAAAGGCCACTCTCGGAGGGCGAAGGCGATGCCTTCTCGCAGTGCCGGTGCCAGTTGGGGGTTATTCGCCAAGTGTTGTAATTGTTGGTGAGTGTGTTCTGGAGCCAGCTGTTTGAGGGCGGCGATCGCGTGCAGGCGGACACCGGCATCTGAGGAAGCGAGGAGCTCAATGAGGGAATCTGTTGTCCGCCGGTCGCCGAGTTGGGCCAGGGCTAGGGCGGCGGCTTGCTGGACGCCTGGATTTTGCAGGGTGGGGAGGTCGGATTTGAGGACTTCTGTGATAATTTGACCGGCGCGGCGGGCGGTTTCGGGGTGTTCGCTGCGCCCCAAAACGGTGACGATTTCTTGAGCGAGGGCTGGGGAAGCAAAGGGTAGCGCCTGTCGCAAATACTCCACCGCTTCAATTGTGTCTATCCAGCCCAGGGCGAGCGCGACTTCTATTTGTAAGGGCACCGGCGTTGCGGGAGAAAGCAGGACTTCGGATAGGGCTGCGGCTGCCGGTGGGGTTCCCACGCGCCCGAGGGCGAAGGCGGCTTGCTGGCAAACGTCAAAGTTGAAGTCCCAAAGCCGGTCGCGCAGCAGTTGGACGAGTTGAAATTGGTCGAGGGTGTCAGCGCGCAAACCCAAGCCGGTGACGGCTTGTCGCCTGACGCTGGCGGCTGGATCGCTGAGGGCGCTCAGCAGCACCGGCGGGATGCGCTCGTCGCGCAAGCCAACCAGCCCTTCAATGGCGGCGGCTCGCACTTGGGCCACAGGATCGCGGACGGCGCTGAGCAGGGGCTCGATGGTTTCGGGATGCCCGATTTGGGCGAGAGCTCGCACGGCAAACAGCCGGGAGTTTTCTTGTGCGAGCAAATTGGTGAGGGCTTTAATGGCGGCGGGGCCTGAATTGGCCAAGGCATCGGCGGCCATTGCGCTCAACTCTTGACTCCCGGCGGTTTTGAGGATTTCTGCGAGGGCGGCTATCGCCTCTGGGTGGTGGAACTCTGCCAAAATGCGACCGGCAAACCAGCGCAAGTCTGTGTCGGCTTCTTCATTCTGTAAAATGGCAATTAGCGGCTCAATGGCTTGCGGTCCGAGACTGGGAAATATTTTGGCAACCTCCCAGCGCTCTTGGAAATCGCCCGCTTCTAGAACTTCTAATGCCCAGCTCAGGAGTTGAGTGCCGGCTTTTTGCAGCAGTTCTGATTTGTCAGAGGCTGTGGCCCGATTTTCTCTGTCGAGCAATTGCTGCAGGTAGCGGTTGAGTAATGGCCAGTTGGCTTGGGTGGCGGCTGCATTCGCTTGCTCTAAAACTGAAAATCTCGACATCGTTAAAGTTCCAACTAAACAATTTTTTACAAAAAAGGCTTGCCAGAGGTGGTAGCTCCCGACAGTCCGGGTGCCGGCGTTCAGCCCCAGCTGCGCTTCCCAGCACACACTTTATGCTGAATCTCTCCTGCTGAGAAGGGGGAAATGTAAATAAAGCATTAAATTTATGCGAGAATGTCATAGGGACAAAGAGTTTGGCATAAACTATATATGTTCGCGGCCTTAACCGGCTAAATAAGCGAGATAAATTCCTGACTCAGAGGGCATTTTATGGCTTTAAATGTTGAACTTCTGCAAGAAAGTTTTGCTCGCGTAAAACCGAGTGCGGCAGAGTTTGCAAACAGCTTCTACGACAATCTCAGTGGAGAAGCACTCTTGGAACGCCTTGGCAGTTGGTCGCCGGTGGTCCGTGAGCGGGCCGCGATGGCGCTGGGCCGGCGCCAGGAGGTCTCCGTTCCACCCCTGGT
>JALOOK010000083.1 GCA_025454445.1 Oscillatoria sp. Prado101
AGCACCCAGCGGTTTATGCTAATTGTCCTAATCACCTCATTCATCAGCTGGGCTGGATTAGCGCGGGTAATTCGAGGAGAAGTGCTCTCCATCAAACAGCGGGAATTCGTGCAAGCGGCGCGAGGCATGGGCGCTAACCCATTTTACATTATCGTCCGTCACGTCCTGCCCCAAACAGCCACATACATCATTATTTCCGCAACCCTATCGGTGCCCGGGTTTATCGTAGCTGAATCCGTGCTCAGCTTGATTGGGCTGGGCATCCAGCAGCCTGACCCCTCTTGGGGCAACATGCTCTCCCTGTCCACCAACGCTTCCATTCTGGTACTCCAGCCCTGGCTGGTGTGGCCGCCGGCACTCCTGATTATCCTAACCGTGCTAGCATTTAACCTGCTCGGCGACGCCCTGCGCGATGTCCTCGACCCCCGCAGTTTGCAAAGGTAGCCATATTATGGGTTAGAAGTAGGGTGGGTTCCCGCGCGAGGTAACCCACCTCCAAATGTTAGGCATTTTCAGATACTAAGAAACCCGGTTTCTTAAAGAAACCGGGTTTCTGACAACAGCTGATCTCCCAATCCCCAAATCCCCAAATCCCGGCATCTCAAATCCCCAAAATCCAAACATGACCGACAACCGCTTGTATCACATTGGCTTCGGGCGCGACGACCTCGGCAGTCCCCCGCCGGTAATGGCGCTGCTATCCGGCGATCCGGATCGCGCCCGCCTGATTGCCGAGAACTATCTGCGCTTCGGTCCGCCTCCTGTCAGAAAATCGCGGGCTGAACAGCTATCTGGGCAAATTGCCGAATGGGCGACCGGTTTTGTCCGCCACCACCGGCATGGGTGCGCCCTCGCTCAGCATTGCCGTCAACGAGCTGGTTCAAGTTGGCATCCGGCAAATGATTCGCGTGGGCACTTGCGGATCTATACAAGCTGGGGTGCCGGTGGGGAGTGCAGTCATTAGCAGCGCCGCCCTGTGCCGGCAGGGCGCAGCAGAGGACCGAAGCGCCGGTGGAGTATCCCGCCGCAGCCGATCCGTTCCTGACAGTGGCGCTCGTCCAAGCGGCGCGGGAATTGCAGGTTGAGCACTACCTCGGCATCACAGCCTCGGTGGATACCTTCTATGAAGGCCAAGAGCGCACCGACTCGGCCAATCCCTATTTGCAGCGCCGGCTGCAAGGTATCACCGAGGAGTACCGCCGCCTCAACGTGCTCAACTACGAAATGGAGTGCGGCACCCTGTTCAAAATGGCCGGAGTGTACGGTTTTGCGGCTGGCTGCGTCTGCGGCGTAGTGGTGCAGCGCCGAGAGCGGGGAACAAGTGGTGCTCGATCTAAAAGATGTGGCGGTTGAAAAGGCGATCAAAGTCGCTGTCCAGGCCGCTGAGCGCTTTCAGACTTGATCCCGCCTCCCAACCCTTCGGTAAACTCCGTTGGCACAAACATGTTATAGTTTTCTCTTGTCTTGCTCTGCGCAATAGCGGTCGTGCGTTTTTTTAGCCAACATACAACCGTAAAACAGCAATGCAAATCCTTGTGACAGGGGCGAGAAAACAGAAATCCCGCACCTTTGGGCGCGGGACGCAAATGGGTTTTGGGTTTTTTCATTGCTTATCAGTATGCAAGCCGTCGGGGGAGCAGTGGGGGGAGCCTGTGACGGATTTTCAAATGTCACAGCCTCAGGGACAGTGCCGGCTTCCCCCCAAATATAAAATTTTCCTTAAGATTGGCTAAAATGCCTAAATCGGGGTGGTATGAGGGGTGAGACCCCGCACCCCAGGCGCTATAGTTATATGCAGTAGATGCACCCTGATGGCAACGCCCCGCAAGGGCGTTTTTTATTTTTCGGGCCACTGTCTCCCGCCCTGCTGTTAAGTTTTACTTATAGCTTTAGGGGTGTTTGATGAAAGTTATAAATATGGGGGTAATAGGGGGTGACACCCCCCATTCGCAGCGCTATAGTTAGGTCTAGTAGATGCACCCTGATGGCAACGCCCCGCAAGGGCGTTTTTATTTTTCGGGCCATCGCAGTGCCGCACCGGCGTCTCGTCTCACCTAGCCGGCAGCGCCCTCCACCGGATGCTGGCCATAGAACGGCAGCGCCTCTGACCAGTGGGGGCGCAGTCCCTGCTGCCAGTCCAGATAAGCGAGCTCCAGCAAACAGGCAGCGTTTGCCAACCCCTCCGGTGCGCCAATCAGGTGATAGGGATGGGGCAGCTTGTCCAGGGTTTGCTGCCACGCCTCAGGCATCAGCGCCGTATCTGGGAAAACGGGAGTTAATCCACCGGCACCAGAGGGCTGGTAAATACCGGCAAATACCTGCCCGCGCATCGCAGGCATTTGGACAGCGATCGGGGCGCTATCCGGGCAAGCTTGTGCCAGCTGGTGGCAGTGGGCCACAGCTGCCAGCGTAGAGATAGCAAACAGGGGGATTTCTAGCTGCTGGGCGAGGGTGCGGGCGGTGACGACGCCGATGCGGGTGCCGGTGAAGCTTCCCGGTCCTTTGGCAGCGGCAATAAATGCCAAGTCCGACCAGGTTTGCGGCAGGATAAACTCAGCCAGAAGTCGGTGCAGCTGGGTGGAAAGTTCCCACCCCAAGTCCCAAGTTTGGCTGCGGGAGTCACCGGCAAAGTTGCTGACAGCTAGTCCCAGTTGGGGGCTGGTGGTGTGCAGGGCGAGCGCGTATTTGTTAGCAGCCATTTGGCTTAACATCATTGAGAGATTGTATCCTTTAGGGGCTGGGCTGAAGAAGGAAGAAAGAAAAAAGTTTTCCCCCGCACCGAGAGCGATAAGCTGTTAGGCTAATAATGCTGCTTTTTGGAGAAAGGAGGCAGAGCCTCCAGACCTGCGTTCCCAGGCAGAGCCTGGAAGGGGAAAGAAACCCGGTTTCTTTAAGAAACCGGGTTTCTCAGTTGGGCTAAAGCCCAACTACAAACCTGTTCTAATCGCACCTCCATATTTTAATAGTTCCGTCCTGAGAGCAGCTGACAAAGGTCCGCCCATCCGGGCTGAGAGCGACTGAATTCACTGCGCCTGAATGCCCGGTTAGGGTGCAAATTTCCCTGCCAGTGTCGGGAAGCCACAGTTTGATGGTGCTGTCCTCACTGCTAGTGAAAAGTGTTTTGCCATCCGGACTGAAAGCGACAGAATAAATTGCGCCGGCATGCCCTTTCAGGGTGCGGAGAACATTTCCCGTACCCAGCTGTAAAATTTCGACATTTCCCCGATCAGAGCCACTGGCTAGGGTCAGTCTGTCCGGGCTGAAGGCGACGGAACGCCCCCGGAGCGTGCGCAGTTTTTTACCGGTAGCCAGATGGCAAATTGTCAGAATATTCCCAGGACTGCAACTCGCTAAAGTTCGTCCGTCGGGGCTGAAAGCGAGGGAATAAATCTCGGAGGAAATGTCTGTGAGGGTGCAGAGTTCTTTGCCAGTTCCCATCTGCCACAACTTGATGACTTCATGGGCGAACATGTTGCCGGTCATGCAGCTGCCACTGGCAATTGTCTGCCCGTCGGGGCTGATAGCAACTGAACTAATTCCGTACCCGTGCCCCAGAGTGCTGATTTCCTTGCCGGTACTCAGGTGCCACAGTTTAATTGTGCAGTCCCAACTCCCACTGACAATTGTCTGCCCATTGGGGCTGATCGCGACAGATTTTACCTCGTTTGAATGCCCTGTAAGGGTGAGCTGCAATTGACCGGTGGCTAAATTCCAAATTTTAATTGTTGCGTCCTCACTGCCACTGACAACCGTCTTGCCATCGGGAGTGATGGCTACCGAATGAACCACCCATGAATGCCCGGTTAGGGTGCTGACGCACCGCCAGTCTTTCTTTTGTGGCGCTGAGGCAACTCTAGGAACAGAAATGGCAGCCGGTGCGGCTGTGTCTTGATTCTGTTCGGGATTAAGGACTGCCAGCACTTCCTCTGCTGACTGATAGCGCCGCTTGATAGCGCCTTCTATCATTTTATCCAGGATTTGACCTAATTCGTCACTCACCGGCGCTTTTAAGTAATTTCTCCACACCCACATTCCGTCACTGTCATCAAATAAGTCGAAGGGGCTCACTTGCGTCAGCAGGTGAGCGCAAGTCACGCCCAAACTGTAGATGTCACTGGCAAAAACGCCTTTGCCTTTGGCTTGTTCGGGCGCGGTGTAGCCGGCACTGCCAATCACCGTGCCCATCACGGATAAAGCACTTATTGTAGCATGTTTTGCTGCCCCAAAATCTACTAAAACAAGCTGCATGTCGGGGCGGCGAATAATGTTTTCTGGCTTGATGTCTCGGTGAATAACTTGGTGAGAGTGGATGAACTGAAGCGCCGGCAGCAAGCTGTTCAGCAAGTCGCGAATCTGCTCTTCACTGAAAGCGCCTTCTGCGTCCAGGATTTGGGCTAAGTTTGGCCCTTCGATAAATTCTTGCACTAAATACTGCCGGCTATCTTGGGTAAAATACGCCAGCAGTTCCGGAATCTGGGGATGTCTGCCCAAGCTATCCAGGCGCACCGCTTCTTGCTCAAATAACTCAGCTGCTTTTTGAACCGTCTTGGTGCCTTGGGCTTGGGGGAAAAATTGCTTGATCGCGCAGCGGGGTTTGGAGGGTTTATCCAGATCCACACCTAAGAACGTTTTGCCAAAGCCGCCTTGTCCAATGACTTTTAGGGCGCGGTAGCGATCTTTTAGCAGCAATTTTGTGCCGCAAGTTTGGCAAAATTTCATCCCGTCAAAATTTTGGGGTTTCTGGCAATTGGGGTTCAGGCAGTAGCTCATACCGGCAGGCAATCAGCAGATTATAACTATCGTACAGCTTTTCTATGATTTTTCCTCTCGTTCCTAGTAGAGACGGGCGCTTTCGGCACGGCGATTGGGCGCTTTGTGCACCCCACCCCCCCAACCCCCTCCCCGCAGACGGAGAGGGGGAGTAAGAGGGGATTTTCCAGGAGTGGAAAAAGTTTCAATCACCTTTCGACTGCGCTGCGCCTCTGTTCTAGTCACAGCGCCAAATCTTGACTGTTCCATCCTGAGAAGCGCTGACAACAGTTTGCCCATCTGGACTGAACGCTACCGCGCTCACTCCCCTGGAATGTCCGGAAAGTGTCTGCAGCAGCAACTGTTGCGGGGGAGTCGGAAGGCAGGCACATCCGTCTGAATTCGGCAAATTCCACAGCTTAATCGTGGCGTCGTGACTGCCGGTGGCTACGGTTTGGCCATCGGGACTGACAGCGACGCCAGCGACGGAGAGCAAATGCCCGGAAAGGGTGTGAGATAAACTGCCATCCTGGAGATTCCAGAGTTTTACGGTCCTGTCCCAGCTGCCGCTAATCGCTGTCTTTCCGTCCGGACTTAGGGCGACAGTATTGACGGCACCGGCATGTCCGCTGAGGGTGTGCTGCAATTCGCCGGTGCTCACCTGCCAAATTTTGACGGTGCCCTCAGCTCCGGCACTGGCCAAAATCTGCCCGTCTGAGCTGAAGGTGACGCACGTTACCCGATCTGAGTGGCCGGTGAGCGTGCCCAGCAGTTCTGCGGTTTTCAGATCCCACAGCTGAATCGTCCTGTCTCGACTGCCGCTAGCGATGGTTCGCCCGTCTGGGCTAATCGCAACAGAGGCAACCAGGTTGCTGTGACCGGCAAGGGTGAGGGCCAGGACTGGCTGTGTGCCGGCTCTCAGTTCTGCTGGGGAAAGCTGCCACAACCGCCAGACCTTTACTGTACAGTCCGCACTGCCAGTCACTAAAGTCTGGCCATCCCGACTGATGGCAGCGGACATCACCCCACTGGCGTGTTCCGCCAGGGTGTGCAGGGGTTGGCAGGACAGTTGCCCAAACTCGCCGGCAGTGAAATCCCACAGTTTGACTGTGCCGTCCCAACTGCTGCTGGCTATGATTCTACTTTGCGGGCTGAAGGCAAGGGAAGTCACCTCAACAGCGGAGTCTGAAGTGTCCACAGTCGCTGCGCACCTCCATTGGGGTTGGGGTGCCGGTGGGGGTGGCGGCGGGGGTGGCGGTAGGGGTGCCGGTGGGGCTATCCGTGTCGGCAATTCCGATACCGGCACTGCCGGCACTGCCGGTGGGGAGGTGCTTGCAGACGCGATTGTGCGCTCATTAACAGGTTCGCCGCTTCCAGAACTGACAGTAAAGTGCTGGCGGCGCACAGGTATCAGTCCGGGATTTAAATCTTTGAGGACTTCCTCAGCGGATTGATAGCGCCGGCGGACAGTTTGCTGCAACATTTTGTCGAGAATGCCCCCCAATTCAGTGCTGACGCGATTGCCGGTGTAATCCCGCCAAACCCAAGTGCCTTCCATGCTATCGAACAGGTCAAACGGGTGAATATCTGTCAGCAAGTAGATGCAGGAAACTCCCAAACTGTATATATCGCTGGCAAAAGTGGCTTTGCCCAACAGCTGTTCGGGGGCGGCAAACTCCGCACTGCCAATCAGCGTTCCCGTTTTCGCCAATGCGGTTTCTGTCGCGTATTTCGCCGCGCCAAAACCCACTAAAACAATTTGCCCTCGCTCCCCTGTCTTTCTCCCCTCTCCCTGGATGGGAGAGGGGTTGGGGGTGAGGGTGCTTCGGCGAATCATGTTTGCCGGTTTGATGTCTCGGTGCAGCAGCTTTCCCTCGTGGAGAAAGTGCAGCACCGGCAGCACTTCAGCTAGCACTTCCCGAAGTTGCTCTTCGCTGAACGCTCCCTCGGAAGCCAGTTGCTCGGCTAAGTTTTGCCCCTCGATATATTCTTGCACTAAATACTGCCGGTCGTCAAGTTCAAAGTGCGCCAGCAGTTCTGGAATTTGGGGGTGTTTGCCCAGTTCTTCTAGCCGCGCGATCTCCTTGCGAAATAACTCGGCGGCGTTTTGGGTTTGTCCGCGAAACTGCTTGATGACACAGCGCCGTTTGCCTTCTCCTTCGTCTACTGCTAGGAAGGTCCTGCTAAACCCACCTTTGCCGGTGGGTTTGATGGCGCGGTAGCGCCCGCTGAGCAGCAATTTCGAGCCGCAATTTTGGCAAAATTTATTCCCTTCGGGATTTTGGGGTTTCTGGCACTGGTTATTCAGGCAATAAGTCATAGATGCAAGCAATCCGTTTTCTCAATTTTGGATGCAAGGATTTTGGATGCAAGGATTTTGGATTTTGGAGTGGGCTATGGCCCTGAAACCCGGTTTCTTTAAGAAACCGGGTTTCTCAGTTCTCAGTACCTCACTTATATGAAATCAGCCATATATGAGAAACGCTAGATATCACTCTTGCCCAAAATGGTTGTTGACGTACAGAAACGGTAAGGCAACAAACAAGCACGCCCAAAGGATCCCAAACACATCCGTTACTACGATTTTAACATTTAATACCCCCACCAGTGCTGAGGCTATCCCTAATTCCCTGAATAGCTGGTCTGTCCTCATTTCTTTATAGTGCCCGACCGCCTTTTTTACAATCAGGAAGCCTGAGGATACTGCCAGGGCGCAAACTGGGCTGTAAAGGACAATCTTATTAAAGATAAACAATGCCATTCAGAACATGATTACATCTTACCATAAATTTCGCCGCCCCAAAATCGACGATCGCCAATTGTTTTTCCTTGCGATCATCTGCCTGAATGGCAGAGGGGTTGGGGGTGCGGGTGCTGCGGCGAATAATGTTTTGCGGCTTGATGTCGCGGTGAATTATTTGGTGGCTGTGGACAAACTGCAACACCGGCAGCAAATCGCTGAGCAAGTGGCGGATTTTGGTTTCGTTGAAAGGGCCTTCGTCTGCCAGTTCTTGAGCCAGATTGCGCCCTTCTATGAATTCTTGCACTAAATAGTGGTTTTCGGCTTGTTCAAAATGAGCCAGCAGTTCGGGAATTTGGGGGTGAATGCCCAGAACGTCCAGCCGCACGGCTTCTCGGTTAAAGAGTTCTTTGGCTTTGACGGAACTGACTAAGCCCCGATCTTGGGGGAAGAACTGCTTGATAGCGCAGCGCGGTTGAGAGGGTTTGAACTCGTCCACACCCAAAAAAGTTCTGCCAAAGCCGCCGGTGCCGAGGAGTTCGGTCGCCCGGTAGCGCTCGCCCAGCAGCAACTTTGACCCGCAACTCTGGCAAAACTTGGCGTCACTGGGATTCTGCGGCTTCTGGCAATCAGGATTGAGGCAATAGCTCATACTGGCAAGGAATCAGCGGATTACTGTCTATGGTATGTTCTTTCCCAGAATTCAGCCCTGGGTGGGAAAGGGGGGGCGTGTGCGCCTCACCCGCGCCGACAGCTGCGGGTGCCGGCAGTTTGGCAGGCTAATCTACGGTTTGTCAATCGGGATACCGTTTTTTATGGTGCGGTCTGCTAGAATATCTCCCAAAAGAAATATTGACAGGAGTGTATGATCGTTAATCCCGGACACCCTCACAGCACTTGGACACACTGTTCCAAGAGTTCCCAGCCGGTGGGCAACCCGCAACAGCCGGTGCGCACCGAGCATAAATTCTTTTATTTTGCCTACGGTTCGTGCATGTGCCCAGTGGATTTAAAGCGCACGGTGGGCGAAAATACTCATCCGTATGTGATTGGCCCAGCGACGCTGAGAGGATACCGGCTGGGTTTTTACTGTCACTCCCGCCGGCGCAACTGCGGGGTGCTAGACGTTGTGCCAGATGCAGCATCTTCGGTGGAGGGAGTGCTCTATGAATTGCCGTGGCGCTTGAGCGAGTTGCTGGATGAGCGGGAAGATGTCCCCCGTGGCGGCTACCGGCACGAAATGGTAGAAGTGTATTGCCGGAAACATATTTACAGCGGCGTGCGCACCTATGTAGTGGTGAATAAATTGCCAGAAGAATTGGCTCCGAATGACTGGTATTTTAATGTAGTGATGCGGGGGGCTGTAACTTGCGGGTTGCCGGAAGAGTATTGCTGGCGACTATTCAATCGCATGCACCAATTGCAGCAGCAGCAATTTCCCCGCCGGCGTTCAGCTTAGAGGGGATTTATAAAGGAAAAGTGAAGTCATAATAAACCGGGTAACTTCGGCGAAACCCGGTTTCTGTCCTTATGGGAGACGCCGGCAGCGGAGCCTCGTTCTATTGGTGCCAATCCCACCGGCACCTCACCTCTGAAATTGATTCGCGCCCGGCAATAAATTTTATCAAACCCGTTGACAGTTGCACCGGCTTGTGTTAGTCTTTTATCATGGCAATCTGTGCCGGCATATAAGGTCGTTTGTGGGGCCATTAAGCATTGTAGGGGCGGGTTATTGCGCCTCTATCAGTAGGGTGGGGAACGCGTGCTTCGTAACCCACCCCCACACCTGGAGGCGCTATAATTGAATCATAGCGAGTCAGTGACATGCCAACTGTTTTAAGGTTTGAAGGCTATCGGTTTTACTTTTACAGCCATGAACCAAACGAACCCCCTCACATTCATGTAGATCGAGAGAGTCAATCCGCCAAATTTTGGCTAGCACCTGTCGCCCTAGCCCGTAACATTGGATTTAGTGCTAGGGAGTTGAGGAAACTCCAGTCAATCGTAGAAGCCAATCAACAAATGTTTTTGGAGGCGTGGAATGGGTATTTTGGCACCTCAAGCAGATGAGCGAGTCAAAGCAGTACAGATAGACGAAGACACCCTCAGTGTTGAACTGATGGATGGGCGGACAATTTCAGTTCCCTTAGCCTGGTTTCCCAGATTGTTAAATGCGACTCAAGAACAGCGGGAACAGTGGCAAATCTGTGGTGGGGGCTATGGGCTCCACTGGGAAGCAATTGATGAGGATATCAGCACGGAAGGGTTGCTGCGCGGAGCGCCCGCGCCTCGCAATCAGTCAGTCTCATTAGCCTCTAGCAGGTGAGGGCAATTTATCCTATCAACTCCGGAGATATCCTCGTTTACAGGCTCCGTCTGGGAACGCCTATTTAGAGGCTCCGCCTCCTTCTCAAGGAAGCAATTAAGCGATATTCCGCCGGCGGCGGGGAGTATCACCTCCCATTTATTCGCCAATAGTCTCTTTCCAATCACCGGCAACCCGATGGATATTAACTATAGCGGTTCTCAGTTTGATGTACTATGGCCCAGAAACCCGGTTTCTTTAAGAAACCGGGTTTCTCAGTACCTCACTAATCTGAGAGCCGCTATAACACCCAATTCCATCCCCCGCCGATTCCCCATCAAAAATCGCCGCAACTTACCCCCCTATTGCCATCCCCCACAGACTGTGCCACAATAATCCAAAGCGTGTGAGAGGCATTACCGATGGCTTGGGCGTCAGGGCAGCCGGTTAAAAATGGCCAGTATACCATCCAAAAAGAAATAGGTCAAGGCGGTTTTGGCATCACCTATCGCGCCACAGACAGCAAAGGACAGCGGTTTGTCATCAAAACCCTCAATGACACCGTGCAGCGCCGGTACGATTTTGACAAGTTTCAGCAAGATTTCCTCAATGAGGCGCTGCGACTGGCAAGATGCACTCACCGCCATATTGTGAAGATTTACGAAGTCTTCCAAGAGGGCTGGCTGTGGTGCATGGTGATGGAATATATCGACGGGGAAGATTTAGCCAACCGCGTTGTGAATCGGGGAACTTTGCCAGAACCCGAAGCCTTGGGCTACATCCAGCAGATTGGTGAGGCGCTGGCGGTGGTTCACGGGAATGGCTTGCTGCACCGGGATATCAAACCGCAAAACATTATGCTGCGTGCCGGCAAGTCCGAAGCGGTATTAATTGATTTTGGCATAGCCCGCGAATTCACCCCCAATCTCACTCAAACGCACACAGAATTTTTGACTCATGGCTTCGCACCCATTGAGCAGTACGACCGGCGAGCCAAACGGGACGCTTGCAGCGATATTTACGCTTTGGCGGCGACGCTTTATACAATTTTAACCGGGGAAGAGCCAACCCCAGCCCCAAACATAGCTGCCGGTAAGCCTTTAACCCCGCCCAAGCAGCACAATCCCAGTATCAGCGACAGGGTGAACCGGGCCATACTCAAAGGCATGGCCCTCCAAGCAAAAGACCGCCCCCAGTCGGTGCGAGAATGGCTGGAATTGCTGGGGGTGGGCAACAGTTCACCGGTGCCGGTCGCACCCGCTTTTGCTGCTAGTCCACCACCGCCGGCTGCACCTCAGGGCGCAGCTCAAATGTTGATTGGCATAGCAGTGGGAGTGGCTGTCTGTGCGGCGATCCTGCAGCCGCAATTGAAAACCCAGCCCCCCATTTCCCCGACTCACAGGGCGAAAGGGTGGTTCTCATCAAAG
>JALOOK010000084.1 GCA_025454445.1 Oscillatoria sp. Prado101
CGTCTGTCACCGTCGGATCAAGACAAGCTCAAGTCCATGTTTCTGGCGGAGATGTCGGAGACGCTGGACAGGGATCGCGCTTCGCTCGTGAATGCCGAGATGCTGTATGCCGTGGCGCGACGGTGACGGCCAGGAGCAGACTTGGAGATCCGCGAATTGCCGCGAGATTGATAGCCTGGACTCGGCCACACGCACCCCCCACGCTGAATAGCTTGCTTGCCCGAAAAAGGACCGGGCGCCGATATATGCTGAACGAAGCATTGGAGTCTGTCGCTGAGGAAATGAAAATTACACCCAGTCACTTGATGGTGCTGGCGCTGGAATAATTTATCAGCCGCCGGCTGAATCAACAGCTGCTGGAAAAAATCAACGCCGCCTGCGCCGAAACTCCCGATCGGGAAGAACAAGCTCTACGTCGCAGTCTTATCAAGCAGCACCGTCAGATTGTGGGAGGGGAATGGGAATTAATCAAGGTGACATATTCTGGACGAATTAAGGCTGGTAACAGAACCTCGCGATATGGAGTATAAGTTCAGCAAAAAGCGTCATTGCCAGCGAAAGCCGGTGGGGGCGGTTAACCCCCAAAGTAGCTCGTTATTTTGACTTATTTCCTTTCTTTACTGTCGGGGAGTCAGTTGGTTTAGGGGGTGGAGTTTCCCACTCGCACTTAAAAGTCTTGTTGATCAGCTCTTTCAGACTGATTACCTTGAGTTTTCCACTTCCGTGAGAGTCACCGGCTTGACTCTTGATTTTTATAATTTCGTAGCCTAGGCCATTAAGAAGGTCTTCCGGTTTAGGTAAGGAGACGTAACCATAATAGGCATAAGAGTCCTTAATCTGATCGCCTTCCTCTCCATCAGGCATTTCCCAACACACTACCTGCTCAGTCAATATCAACGGATGATTGAACTCGTCAAAGGCTGAAAAACTATATTTGTATTCGAGAGCTTTGTGAGGAGCGTCTTCTTCTACGCTTTTTACCCCATAACTTACAGCAATGCTATCAATCCCAAGGCAAGAAAAGGTGAGAGGGCGCAACCAGAAATGAGCGTAAGGTGAATCAGGATGGACAAGGTGAGCAAACATGGTGTACAAGGAGCCAACCCAGTGTTCTTCCCCAATCTCAGGCTCCACCAGCCACATTTCTTTTAGCTGTTCTATATCCTGCACCATGAATCGCTTTCGGTATTTAATCCCATCCTTTAGTGCGTTCAGCTTCTGAGTATACTGCTCTAGTTTTGGAGCCTGATTATCTTTATTGAGCCTGTCTATAAGTTCTCGGAAAACATTATCATTCCTGAGTGCCGTAACAAAAAACTGTTTTATATTATCGACAAAGGAGTCTTTGTTAAGAGTATTTAAGGCGGCCTCAGCCAAGGAATTTCTGTTTGTCACAACATCAAAGCAGCCATTTATCATAAAAATATAGTGCTCCTGCCCACTACTTCTAGCACTGCGTAATCTTGCAGTTGGGAATGTTCAAATAACTGATTGAACTGGCAAATCTTTACCCCCTCTGAGCAGATAAACGTACCTCTTTGATCGGTCAAACGAATTCCATATTTTTTATGGCCTTTTCTTCCCAATTGTTCATACTTTTCCAGCGCTCTGCGATTTCCATCAATTGCGAGAATTAAGCAGTAAGTTCTCTCTTCAAATTCAAAGGTCGTAGCCGCGCGAGAGGAAAATCTCCCATCACTTAATTTTGAAACTATTTGAGGACCTTTTATTGGTGACTGAATTTGTGACTTATCCTGTTCATCTGGCTTTGGTAAGTAAGGATACCCCGCCTTCACTTCTTCCAAACCCTTTTTTGTCCAGAGAGACAATTTAACCCTATCCTTGTATCCTGGAGTCTTTTTAAAGCTTTCTGCTTTGCTAGCTGGAAACCCCGTTGTTTCTGGCCTGAGAATCCTCACGTCGTCTCGTGTTAAACCCTATGTAATTTTTTAGGTATGACCATTGATTTGGGCGCTCCTGATTCGGGTCGTAAAAGTCTGAAAATTTTTCTACATCAAGACCTTGAACAATAAGCATCGCCCCACTAGCAAAGTTTGTGCAGAAAAAGTTTTCATTTAGATGTTCAAGGATAGGGCGTGTTTTGTCATTCATGCGAACTAAGTTTTTCAGGGTTTCCCAAGGTCTATAATCTTCCTGTGGTTCGATGTTGCACCGTTCGTTCAATTTGTCATTGGGGTTATCTATAGTTATTGACCGCCAGCTATGCTTATCCTCCCCTTTACAGCGGGTAATTAAAGTAAATTGGCGCGAGGCAAAGCAAAGCTTTGCTCCTTGGCACTTGTACCCTATAGATTCTCCTTGTATTTTTGTGGATCTGCCAATTGAAAAAAACGCTTTGTAGGGGGTTATACCCTGGATTTCATTTGTTTCGCTTAAGCCAGTACCATTGTCAAAAAAAATAAATCCTTCCTTTTTCAACAGGGGGTAAATCTCGATTCTCGTTGCTCCTGCATCATAAGAGTTAGAGATTAACTCACGGATGACTTCACACGGGTCTTTGCGATTTACTGAAAGCTCAGAAAGAACGTGGGTATAGGATATTTCTGGATACTGCGGCGGCATGGGACTGGGTTGAAACTAATTTTAGCATTGAATCTAAATTATCATAGCATAAGAGTGCCGTCAAGTATCCGCACCGGCATTTAAATTACACGCGACAGGGATTGCCGGCGCTCTAGCTGGACTGGCCATCAGAAACCGGCATTCCCACTCGTGCCCTCAACCCGCTTTCTAAGGAGGGCACCCCCGCAGTGGGGATGCCGGCATTTGCCACAACAGGAAATTGCCCGAGCGCGTTTAGCCTGACCTTGAAGGAGAGCGCGAACCCCACCGGCGCTGCCGGCGCTTTTCCCGGCGCTCCTCCAAAGACAGCACGTCAGCGCCGCCACTCTCCCGCGCCACGCGAATCAGCAAACCGGCAACCAGCAAGCTGGCAATCATGGAACTCCCGCCATAGCTGAACAGGGGGAGGGGCAAGCCGGTGGTGGGCAGAGCGCCGGTGGCCACGCCAATATTGAGCAGGGACTGCCCAACCATGAACACCATCGCGCCGGTGGCGACGAGCTGGTGTACAGTCTTGTCAGCTTTAAGGGCAACTCTGAGGGCGAGAGTGCCGTAACCGGCGATCAGCAGCATCAGCAGCACGCAGCCTACTAAGCCAAATTCTTCGGCAAAGACAGAAAAGATAAAATCGCTATACTGAATCGGCAGGTAAAACAACTTTTGCTGAGACAGCCCGAACCCTGAGCCCCAAGTTCCGCCAGAACCCACCGCCATCAGACTTTGAGTCAGCTGGTAGCCATCCCCGCTGGCATCCGCCCAGGGGTTGAGAAAGGACATGATCCGCCGGCGCTGGTACTCGCGGAAACTGACACTCAGCGTTGCCAGCAGCAGCCCCCCCAGGGCGGTTCCCCCCAGGTAAGCGGAGGGTAGGCCACCGGCAAGGGCCACCAACCAAAGGCTCATGCCGCACAGCGCCGTCGTGCTCAGGTTGGGCTGCATCAAAATGCCTAAGAGCACGATCGCAAAAATCCCCACCCACCGGAGGCGGACTCGCCAGGGCAGGTAGTTCCACTGGCCAAAAATGCGGGCGCTTTGCAGCACTAGGAAGGGTTTGATTAATTCCGAGGGCTGAATTGCCACCGGCCCGATGGCCAGCCAGCGGGCTGCCCCATAGGCGGTGGTTCCCAATCCCGGAACGTTCGTCAGCCAAATCAGCCCCAGCAGCAGCAGGAGAATCCAGTCGGCAAGCCCCAAGATGTAGCGCAGGGGGGAGTGAACCAGGATGTTGAAGCCCACCAAGCCGGCTAAAGCCCACATCACCTGGCGCTTGAAGTAGTACAGCCCATCGCCATGCTCGGTATAGCCGCTGGGGTAGGAGGCAGAAAACATGACGACCAGCCCCGCGAACAGCCACAGGAAGGTTAACCACCGCAGCCAGCGGGCTTCCCAAGACCACTCGCGCACGGAGGGGTCAACTATGAGTATCAGGCGGCTTATATTCACAAGCGCAGCATTCTATCAATTCGTGATTTTACCCTGCGGGGCCAGAAACCGGGTTTCTCAAAGAAACCCGGTTTCTACGCTTTCGGGCGCTCAGGGGGGCCAGAAACCGGGTTTCTGAAAGAAACCCGGTTTCTACGCTTTCTCAAATAAAAAAGAGGCCAATGCGACCTCTTTTTTGCGGTATTCCTTTTGAATGCAAATTTACTGCAAGCCCGTGTTGGCACCTGGCTTGCCGGTTGCCAGCTGGACTTTGATGATTTTGCCACCCATTTTCATGATGCGCTGCTGCTCGCGGAACCAGTTGTCGTAGGGCACGAGCTTTGTAAAATAGGTGTTTTGCAGTTCCCGCTGAGTGCGGATGCGAGTTTGGCTGGGGACGCAAGCAGTAACTTTAAACATTCGCATGGCTTATCTCTCCTTAAGGTGCGAAAAATTTTGCATCTGAATTCAGATATCTATAGCGAAGGCAGGGAGTCAAGAGTCAATGTTAGATCGTTAAAACCTCACGACTGTTTCGGACAAGTCTTTGACGAGCTAGCACTGACTCTAGACTTCCCTGACCTCAGGATCTTGGGTTTTGGATTTTGGATTTTCGAGTTTGGATTTGCGAGAAATCTCAAACCTCAAATCTCAAATCTCAAATCCCTCTTAGCTCAAACCAGAGGAAATGTAGTCGAAGTACACGCCCATTTCCTTGCCAGCATCGGGGCCCACCAGACCGGCGGTGACTTCCTTCATGGCTTGGATGGCTTGCACAGTAGCACCGATGGGCACGCCCAGGGAGTTGTAGGTTTCTTTCAGCCCGTTGAGCACGCGCTCATCGAGGATGGAGGGGTCGCCGGCCAGCATGGCGTAGGTGGCGTAGCGGAGGTAGTAGTCGAGGTCGCGGATGCAAGCTGCGTAGCGACGGGTGGTGTACATGTTACCGCCGGGACGGGTGATGTCAGAGTACAGCAGGGACTTGGCAACTGCTTCCTTGACAATGGTGGCGGCGTTGGCGCTGATGGTGGTGGCGGCGCGGACGCGCAGTTCGCCGGTGGCGAAATAAGCCTTCAGCTTGTCGAGAGCGGAGCCGTCCAGGTACTTACCTTGGACATCAGAGGAATTAATAACAGCGGTAATTGCGTCTTGCATGTGTGTGATTCCTTAAACTGTCGTGCGCAAAGTCGTTCGTTGATTGGTTCAAATCCGAGAGCAGGAGATCGTCCTACTGCATGGCACCGATCACATAGTCGAAGTAGGCAGCTGCTTCAGCGGCATCGTTCCCAGACAGCAGGGAGGAGGCGACGCTCTTCATGGCGCGAACGCCTTCGGCGACGGCTTCGATGGGGGTGCCCAGGGACTTGTACATTTCGC
The DNA here is from genome assembly GCA_025454445.1 of Oscillatoria sp. Prado101. Taxonomy (GTDB): domain Bacteria; phylum Cyanobacteriota; class Cyanobacteriia; order Cyanobacteriales; family Oscillatoriaceae; genus Oscillatoria. Next base: position 5,383 of record JALOOK010000084.1, read on the forward strand.
GGACGCCGACGATGCCGATTTCTTCGATCGGGGTGACGTCACCGGCGACGATTCCGTAGGTGATCAGACGCAGGTAGTAGTCCAAGTCGCGCAGGCAGGTGGCGGTCATTTCTTGACCGTAGGCGTTACCGCCGGGGGAAACGACGTCGGGACGCTTTTGGAACAGCTGGTCGCCGGCTTGCTTGACGATCCGCTCGCGGGATTCGCTCAGCACTTGGGCGATGCGGACACGGGCTTCGCCGGTGCTGACGAAACCTTTGATCCGATCCAGTTCGCCTGGGCTGAGATAGCGAGCTTCGGCATCAGCATTCACGATGGACTTCGTGACGATACTCATTTAACGTTTTCCTCCGAATGAGATTGTTACCAGATGTGTCTAATCTGAGTCTGCCTGGAGCCACTGGGTGCTTTGGCCTATTTGCCTGAGCTTTGAGATCGCCCGGTTTAGGGCCTCGTCGCACCGGCAGTTTTTGACTGAACTCAGACATCCCTACATTATTTTACGGGAACGGCTGCCATTAGAAAACTTAACTTTTTTTCTCCCATGCGAGAGCGCGAGTGAGTCAAAAAAAGCCAGCTTTTCCGGCAAGGCTTTTAACGCTGCGGTCGCTTATGGCCTCGGTCAGGCTTGCGGGCCCTTCCGGAACACCTGATGGCCCTTCCCTCCGCTTCCAGTCACGTTCCGCGAATATGGATATTGTGCGGCATGACATTAACATTTTCGACGCAATCTTAATATTTTGTAATATTTCGCCTCAGATTTATCGGGGGACAGGGGTTAGGGGGTAGGAGCTAGGGGTTAGGAGTCACAAAAAAAACCCGGTTTATGGTAAAAACCCGGTTTCTCAAAGAAACCGGGGTTCTTGCCGCTCTGCCGCTCCCGCCTACTTGCGAGGGCCAATGCCATCACAGAGGTGGCGTTTTTGATCGCTGAGATGGGCGGTGGGGTTGTGGAGATAGTCGCGCATCCAGTCGCAACCCCGGGCCATCAGGTCGTCCAAATCCAAATTCCACAGAATCACCTTTTTGTCCTCACCGGCAGAGGCGAGGGTTTTGCCGTCAGGGCTGAACCGAACGTCCCAAACCGAATCGCTGTGCGCCCCCAGGGTGCCCAGCAGGTTGCCCTCCAGGTTCCAGAGTTTGACAGTTTTATCCTTACTGCCGGAAGCAATTATCTGGCCATCGGGGCTGAAACTGGCGCTGTACACACTCTCCCTGTGTCCCAGGATCGTTTGCAGCAGCTGTCCGTCCCGATTCCAGAGTTTCACTGTCCTGTCGGCACTGGCGGTAACAAAGGTCTGGCCCGAAGGGTTGAAACCGACGGCGTAGACGCCAGCGATGTGATTTTCCAGGGTTTTATACTCTGTGCCGTCAAAGTGCCAGAGTTTCACCTCTGTACTGCCGGCGGAAGCAACCAGCTGTCCGTCGGGGCTAAAGGCCAAACTTTGCGCCGGCGAACTGCGCCCGCTGAGAGTTGCCAGCACCGCACCGTCAACTCGCCTGATTTTTACCGTTTTGTCAGTGCCGGCGGTGGCAATCTCGCCCTCAGGGCTGAACGCTAGGCTGTGTGCGCCCTGACTGTCAGCCACCAGGGTGCTTCTCAACTGGCCAGAACGGTTCCAGAGTTTGACCGTTTTATCCTCACTGGCGGAGGCGAGGGTTTGACCGTCGGGACTGAAACTGATGTCCGTCACCCAGTCCCTGTGGCCAGTGAGTGTCCGCAGCAGCTTGCCGTCTTTGCCCCAAAGTTTTACCGTGCTGTCGAAACTGGCGGTGGCTAAAGTGCCTGACGGGCTGTAACTGACCCGCCTCACCAAAGCCTGATGTTGCAGAACCTTCAAAGAGCTCGTGCCGGCAAGACTCCAGAGTTTGATGCTATTGTCCTCACCGGCAGAAGCCAGCGTCTGGCCATCCGGGCTGAAACTCAAACTCCTGACAGCAAAAATGTGACCCCCAAAGGTATTCAGCTTCCGTCCGTCTTTGCTCCAGAGTTTGACCGTCCTGTCAGCGCTGGCCGAGGCCAGGGTTTGGCCGTCTGGGCTAAAACGCACAGACCAGACCGTATTTTCATGTCCGGAGAGGGTTGTCCACAATCTGCCGTCGCGCTTCCAAAGTTTGATCGTGCCGTCCCCACCGGCAGTGGCCATCTGGCCGTCGGGGCTGAAACTAACGTCGAAAACCTTGCCTTTGTGCCCCTTGAGGGTGCGCAGCAGGCGACCGTCAAAGCGCCAGAGTTTGACCGTTTTGTCGGCGCTGGCGGAAGCGAGGGTTTGGCCGTCGGGGCTGAAACTCACGCTCCATACCCGATCGGTGTGCCCCTTGAGCGTCCGCAGCAACTCACCGTCGCGCCGCCAGAGTTTGACGGTTTTGTCTTTGCCGGCGGTGGCAATCAGTTGGCCATCGGGACTGAAACTGGCATTAAAAACCTCACCGGCATGACCTTTGAGGGTGCTTTTCAACAGGCCATCACGACTCCAGAGTTTGACGGTGCCGTCGGCACTGGCGGAAGCGATGGTCTGGCCATCGGGTGAGAAAGTGACGCTGTACACCTCCGCCCTATGGCCAGTCAGGGTTTTTATCTCCCCGCCACTGCGGTTCCACAGTTTTACCGTGCTGTCGGCACTGGCAGAGGCCAGCATTTGGCCGTCGGGACTGAAACTCACGCCACCAACGGTATTTCTGTGCCCCTGCAAGCGGTTGCGCTCTCTCACCTTTTGTACCGCCTGCTGTAGCGCCGTGACAGCTTCCATGCGAATGTCCGCCGGCACCATAGATCCCAACCATGTTTTGAGGAGTTTGCCGGCTCTCAAACTTTCTATGAGGGCTTCAAACTCCAGATGGGAGTTGTAGAGGGCTTTTGAAGAGGCGGTTATGGCTCTGATTTTGGCGCTGTTCTGGTTGACTGACACTACCAGGGCCAATAGGACGCCGACCCCTCCGAGCCCGATCGCCGCACGCTGCCAGAAAAGGGGCGTTTGCCGCAGTTCCTGTTTGAGAGTGCGATTGCTGGCGGTGCTGTGCCGGTTGGCGGCTTCCGCAACTTGCAGCCGCACCTCTGGCCCAAAGTCGCAGGTTTGGCGTATAGGCTCAACCAGGTAATCGTGGACAAGCTGGTAGCGGTTTTCTGGCACCGCCGGCAGGCGAACCACCAGCCCAGATCCGGTCAATATTTCTAAAATTAAATCTAGTTTATCGCTGTCTGATTGCAACAGCTCTGCCAGCTCATCCCGCGTTCTTAAGGGTCGGGTGCCTTTCTCATTTGTCAGCAATGCCAGGACTTTCCAAGCAGCGTCTTTATTGGCGTAACCGCAATCTTTGATGGCGCTTTCAATGGAATGTTTAACGAGTTTTGCTTTGGGGTTTTCTCCCAGCTGCTGGTATTTTTCCAAGGTGGTAATGCCGTCGGTTTGCAGTTGTGCCCCTACCAGCTGCAATTCGATTGGGCGCACCTCCTCGGTGCTGCCGGCTAAATCTTTCACCAATGCTTCAATTAGCGCCGGCTCTACGGTAAATTGCGCCATTCCGGTCAGCTGTTCAATCACTCCCCGGGCTTCTGGGGGTGAAAAATTCCCCAAGTAGTAGTGAGCGTCTTCGCTGAGAATGCTGTTGAGAATGCTGCTGCCGTCACCGCTCTGCGTCTGCTGCTCCCACTCCAAAATGTAATACAGGTAATGCCTGTAGTCCGCCCGCACGGATAAGATGACTTTTGCGAAAGGGATGTTTAAAGCTTCGCGCATAAACTCCCAAAATTTATGCCGCCCTTCTGTTTCTGTGCAGGCAAAGAAAAATTCTTCAAACTGGTCAAAAATTAGAACGGTTAACAGTTGGCTTTCGCCATTTTTGGCCAGCTGTTGCAGAGCGCCTATCGCGTAGTATTCTGGAGGCTGTTGACTCTTGGGCGAGAGGGCTTTTGCCAATTCTCTGCCAAAGGTTTGCATGCAGTCTGTGTAAGATTGCACTAGCACCGGCAAGACTCTGTGGCTGCCGGTGGCGGTGTGCTGCAGCGCGGGCACTAAACCAGCTGTTAAAAGGGAACTTTTGCCGACGCCGGAGGGGCCAATAATTACGGTGAGTTTGCGATCGTGCCGGTTAATTCTTTCGATCAGGCGGCTGACATCTCGCTGTCTTCCGGAGGCTTCAATTTCTTTGGCTACGCTGACTTTTTGCTGTCCGAGTTTCCTGTGCGGCTGCAAGGCACCGGCACCGATGAAGGCGCGGAATCCGTATTCGTGTTCGATGGCACGCTGTTCTTGCTTAATGCGAAATGCTTCTAGATACTTCCCCTGATCGAAGTAAATCTGGCGCAATTCTTGCAGTATGTTTATATACAGTTTGGGGTCGCTGTGGGCGTCTGTTTTCTGTCTGGCGGTTTCCAGGTTGCTAGCGGCGTCGCTCTCTTGCCCCAACCGGCGCTGCGCTTGCGCCAAAAGCAGCAAATATAGCCCCCGTTGTTGGGGGTGGGGTTCTGCTGCTTCTGCTAAGGTGCGAATGGCTTGTTGGGCTAGGTCGCAGGCTTCTGGGGGCTGGTGGCGCTGGAGGGCTACTTCTGCTAGAAAGCCCAAATCTTGCGCCGCTAGCGCCAGACTGCCGGCGGCTTGATGAGCTGGCAGGTATTTTTTGGCGAGGGTTTGCAATTGTTCCCACGCTTCTAGGTGTCGCAGCACTTCACCGAGTTGTCCGACTACCTGCGCGACTAAATCTTGTCGCTCAGCCGCCTCGAAGGCTGTTACGCTTTGCTCGAAGGCATCTAGTGCTTGTTGCCAGTAGCGGCGGCTGTCTGCTGGCTGTCGCTGGGCTTGACAGGTAAAGGATGTGCCGGTGTAAAATAGGATGACTCCCTGGCGCTCTAATAGATTTTGGATTCGGTATTCTAGATTTTCAGGGAATTCGGAATTGACGATTAAGAATGCAGAGTTTTGCCAAAAGGCTAAGCTTTGCCGGTAGTGCTCTAAAGCTGCCTGATTATGGCCATTTTCATCGGCTTGCAGGCCACGAATAAATTCGAGCGTGGCTGCGATATCGGGCTGCAATTGATAGGCGCGACTTTGCAAGTCTTTCCAGGCAGATTCGAGTTCTGAGTGCAGCCGGTCGTCGGCGGCTATCTGGCAAAAGTCGGGGTGGGGCAATTGAGGTGTTTCTGGCTCTAAGACGCGGGCGAATACGGCTTCTGTCTTTTGGTGGAGGAAGTCGATTAGCTCTTCGGTTGGGAGTTCAAATTCAACGGTGGTTGCCCAACTCTCGAAATCGGGGGCGACTCGAATTAGCTTGCGCAGGACCTCATCGGTGGCCCACAAGAGGAGGGGGAAGGGAAAGTTTTTGCGAAATTCTTCCCGGATCAGGTTGGTGGCGGTGAGCACCGGCTCGATATTCTCTAGGGACTCTACGCCCAGAACGGTGAGTGCCGGTGGCGGATTGTCCCCGATTTCTGCGGCGATGGGCGCAAAAAGGGTTTTGACTGACTGAGGGAGGGTTAGCCGGTGAATGTGGGCGGTGGACAGTTGTTGCAGCTGCTGCAGCATGCGATCTCGCAAGCGAGTGTAGTTGCAGCGCAGCAAAATTAGGGAAAATTGTCCCTGAGAGAGGTCGATCCCCCGTACCAGCGTCCTGAGCGATTCCTGATTGTAAGTGGCCACGTCTTCGAGCCGGTGCGTGTCACTCATGGTTTCTGCGGTTTGGTGTACATTCAGATTTTGCACTATTATCTGGGCGCGAGCTCAAATACGCCCCTCACCGGCCAATTCTTTTTGTCAGCCCCTCACGCCCCCTCACCCCCCTACCCCCTCTCCCACAGGGGGAGAGGGGGAGCAAGTAGGGTGCGTTCCTGGGGGGGCCGGCACATGGGGAAAGGGGGTGACAAGCCGGTGGGTTCCTGCCAATTTAGGCACCGGCAGCCGGCACCTTCCCCCGCCCTTGTCCTGGGAAAAAGCACAGGCTATCTGTCAGGCAGATTTGTGCCGGTTTGTTGGGATAAAAGTTTTGGTAAAAATGTAGACAAAGTTTGTGATTTGCGTTAATATGGTAGCGGGGGAAAATGTGCCGGCATATAAGGTCGTGTTCGGGGGCCTAGCTCAAGATATTGCGACAGACAAAACCCACCTGTGCGGGTTTCTGTGAAGAAAAGTTCGTAGTTGGGCTTTAGCCCAAAAGTTCGTAGTTGGGCTTTAGCCCAAAAGTTCGTAGTTGGGCTTTAGCCCAAAAGTTTGTAGTTGGGCTTTAGCCCAAAAGTTTGTAGTTGGGCTTTAGCCCAAAAGTTCGTAGTTGGGCTTTAGCCCCACACAAAGTATTTGTGCCGGCATTTGAAAAGGGCGAGCGCCTTGGAGATAGTATGGGCACCCCTTGGCGCGACACCAGGGGATTTGCCGGCTCGTTTAGGCAGGCTATATAAGGATGCCGGTTTTATTCCAAGGAATCGAGCAGTTGGCGCATTTCTTCAGCTGCCGGTGTCATGCCGAGGCTGTTGAAACCCACCAGCGCATTAGTGGCCCATTCGCGGGCTTCTGGGGAATTTCCCCGCGCTTTCTCCAAACGGGCAAAAGATGCTTGGTAGTCAGCTATACAACGTTTCTCCTTGTTGCGCTTAGCTACAGGCAAGCCCGTATTCAACAGTTTTTCCGCTTCATCAAAATTCCCTTGTGCTATTTCGATATCAGCCAGCTCCCCCTGAGCGTAGTAAACTGCTCGCTGCCAGCCAATCTCTCTAGCCTGTTTCTCTACTTGCTGGTAAAGTGACTTAGCTCGGTCATAAGCACAGGTTTTATGATGGATTTTAGCCCGATAATATTGAATGGTGATGACATTGCGAATGCGAAAGGTATTTTCTAACTCGCTACTCTTGATAAGGGTCTCTTCCTCATCTAGCCAATGGTGGGCTTTTTCGTATTGCTTTTTGCTGATATATAGCTGGGCCAAATAGTCAGCAAAATGAGACTGCATATAAAAGCTGGCATGCTCTCGCATATCCCAAGCTTGTAATAAAAGATATTCGGCTTTTTCTAGTTGCCCCATAAGAATCAGCTTCCAACTCTTTTCTGACATGGCCCACACAGTGGTTGACAACTCCCCACGGCGCTCCGATGCCTCAATTAGCCATTGCATCCAGAACAGGCAGTCTTCCCAATATCCATAGATGTGAGCGTAATATCTCAAATGCTGCCATAAATCCCTGACATTTTCATATCGCTCTTGGGACGCACACCAGTAAAGCACTGCCAGAAGGTTTCCACCTTCTTCCTCCAGACGGTCATAGTCACTATGCCATTCTTGCCATTCTTGCTGTCCGTATGTCTTGGCAAATTCCAGATACCAGTTCACCCACCGCTCCCGCGCCTCCTTCTCGAAATCTGAGTCAGCGGCAAGTTCCCCTAGGGCGTATTGGCGAGTCAAGGAGAGCATACTGTAGCGCCCATCCTTCTGAGTCACGAGGGAGAGTTTCTGGAGTGGAACCCAGCCGTTGTTAGCAGCAGCGAGGGCTGCTTTTAGTCCAGCCACTTCAGCCACAGCATCTCGGATGGGGGGATCAGAGAAAATCGCCAGGGACATCAGCAACTTGTGCGGTGGTTGCCCCCTCATTTTTTGCACTGATTCCTTAAAGCAGAATTCAGCCACGTCGCCTGTGTTTGAGGCTAACCCCTCTAATACCAACTCTGGGGAATAGCCACTGTATACTTGGCCAATGGCATAGACGATCGCCAGCGGGACTCCGCCAGTGCACTCGTAGAGCCGCTTTGACTCCTCATCGCTGAAGGCTATTCCTTTTTCTTCCGCTTGTTGCCGAATTAGATCCTGAGCTTCATCTAGGGATAAGTTCGGAAGGCGAATAGGAACATGCACTATCTGCTCGCGGGTTGTGAGCACCACTTTGACATGGGAAGGCAGATCGTACAGGAAGGCGAGAATATTCTCAGTATTCTGCACGGTTTCCATGTTATCCACAATCAGCAGGGTGCGCTGTCTAGCCAGACTTTGGCGCACCCGGTCGAATTGGTCTTCAGGGGGGGATTGAGTAATCGCCGGTTCGTCCAGGGTAAGAGCAATCGCCCGAAAGATATCCCGCAGGTTGCGCTGCGCCTGCTGTCTGGACAAGATGCCACTGGGAGTCAGGTACTGTTGCTTGGCTGAAGTGAAGATGATGGCATCGAATGTGGGAACCCCTAGAAGCTTCTCACTGTTGGCTTTCAGACACCGGTAAGCAGCTTCTACTACCAGTGAGGTTTTGCCCACGCCGCCAATGCCGTCCACTGTAATGATGTGGGCCGAATGCTCGGGCGAGAGGAGTTCCAGCAGCCGGCTCATTTCCTTAGTGCGACCGATAAAAGCAGTATAGGTCGGTGCCGGCAGGTTGTGGGGGATGCGGCGACAAACTTCCCCTTCGCCCCCTTGGCCAGGAGGGGACTGAGGGGGGACAGATGGGGCATCAGGAGTGGTGTTCGCCTCGGCGTCAGAAGTAGAGCCACCGGCACCCGCCACCCCACACTCTTCGATGTACTGGGCCACCAGTTGCTGTAACTCCTGCTCTGTAAGGCCCAAGCCCTTTGCAATTTTACGGCGTTTGTCTTGCCAGGGCTCTGCAATCTCACCGTTGACTAGCTTGCTGACGTAGGAGGGATCTAGCGAAAGCATTTGCCGCAAATTGCCTTTGGGTCAGCTTTCTTTCCTGGAGGAGATGCTTTATTGCGGCTCCGAATAATCTGGATTGGTAAGGTTTGTACGCCATAATTCAATATTGAAATTCAGTTGAATTGATTGTAGTGTAAGATTTGCCACTTGGCAAGCCCGAAAAACTTGAAAAAATTTCGCTATGTTGGATTTAAGAGCCAAAACTCAAAGGGAATACAAGGGTGCGCTCCGGAAGCAAGGCCAAACGCTAAACGTCAGCAAACAAAGTTAATCTGCTAAAGAGGACTAAAAAAATGTCAGTTGAGTGCTTTACCACCAAAACCTTGGACGACCAGTCCCGTGCTACTACCTTACTGGAAGAACCGGAAAAAGACCCCCTGATTTCTCCGCAAGCCTCCACCTGCACTTGGTGTGGGAAGAACATGATTTTTGGCGACCACTGCAAGAGTCGCAATCAAGCTGCAAACTGCTATAATTACGCAGAGACAAGGAAGCGTAAAAGATAAAAACCAGTCTAATTAGTTGCTAAGTGCAAGTCTAATTAGCGGATCTTTCCCCCCTTTAACAAGGGGGGCTCTAGAATGTCACCCCCTTAAAAAGGGGGGCTAGCAGTATCCTCAAATCTTTTGGATGATTTTCCCATGTCTAAGAAAAACATCTCACTGCTGTTCTTCTTGCCGCTGACATTACTGATTTATTTTACTCGTTGGCGCACAAAACATTAAAAAAGTTGAGAGCGATGTTTTCACAGGTAATTGCTCGCGAAATGGTATGTTTGGGGGGGGAACTGGAATTGGGATACCTGTACATTCCCCCGAAATGGTGCCTTTTACTCGGGCAAGTTCCGCCTGAAAATAACTAAAATTGAGGGCGGGAGCAGCAGTTCGTATAACTCGAACCGGTGATAAGGAATACAACTTAAATGCAAATCAGTTTCTCAATGTAACTTCCGAAAAAAAGGAGGTTGCGCAAGTTCGTTTGTTCCCTCAAGAGCGGGGAGCGACAGTTTTTTAAAAAATCCAGCCTTACTAACGAAGCTGTAGATAATTGATCGCATTTGTTAGTGCTTAATGGCAGTCCTAAGGCTCTAACCAATGCCGGTTTCTCCGCACCGGCAGAAACCGGGTTTCTGAGACAAACGCAAGCATCTCACCCGAAAGATTATTCAGAAACCCGGTTTCTCCGCACCGGCAGAA
>JALOOK010000085.1 GCA_025454445.1 Oscillatoria sp. Prado101
AACTTCTCGCCGCTGAGGATAAAAATTGGATTGACTGCGGCAAAAACTTGATGGTTGCCCCGCGTCTCAAGCCGGTTAACAGCGGACTGCACCACCTCAATATTGCGGACTTGCAGTTCGGCAAAGCTTTCTGAAATCGAGTAGAGACTCTCCAGATTGCCCGCTGTGGCCACAATCCGGCCTTTGGGCAGCAGGTACTGCCACACTTCTTTGAGCATAGTTTTGATCGGGCGTCCTCCCTCAATGCAAACCCGCTGCGGTCTTTCCGGCAAGTCTTTGAGACATTCTGGGGCGCTGCCAAAAATCACTTCTACATTGCCGAGCCCAAAAATTTCGCAGTTGCGGCGGATCAGGCTGACCACTTCCTCATCCCGCTCCACCGCCACAATCCGTCCTTGGGGACACAGCAACCCACTCTCCACAGGAATCGTGCCGGTGCCGGCTCCAATGTCCCAGAGCACGGAATCTGGCATTAGCCGCAACTGGGAGACAATCAGCAGCCGCACTTCCCGCTTGCTGAGGGGAATCCCAGGCAGCCGCTCGAACAGCTCATCCGGAATACCAGGGGTAACGTAAGGCCATAGCATAAAAAGTTTTCACCCTGTAAATTCTTAATAATTAATTTTCAATTGTTAGCTCCGCGAGCCATTAGCCTGCTGACAGCTGACCGTTTGTAGTTGGGCTGCACGCCCAATCAGCGGGCTTCGTAGAGGCGCATAACCCTCTTTTGTCACTTTAAGGCAATTTAACGAATTTGCGCCATTTCAGGCAACGACAGATTGGGCTTTCACCCTTGTGTGACAGAAGAGGGATAATTTTCATCGGTGGCGCTCAAGGCGCTGCAGTAGGGGCGGGTTTACCAACATCTGAACTTCGTAGAGATATTTTAAGTGAACCCGCCCCTACACCCCTCACTTTCGCAGAACCTTTAACGTTTGCAAGCTGGGGTCGCCACACCCTGTTATTGTCCCACCTGAGCTTAGCACCCGCTGCAGGTAGTCGAGGGCAGCTTTTGTAATCATTTCACCGGGCACCAGCACCGGCACCCCCGGCGGGTAGGGACAAACTATCTCGGCACTGATCTTATGGCACGCTTGAAAAACCGGCACCGTTTCTGTCTCGGCAAAGAAGGCTTGACGGGGGGTGAGGGCAACTGGCGCGGGGGAACACCGCAGCACCGGCACACCGGCACAGGACAATCCCGCCTTTGGTTTGCTGTGTTTCTCCGCTAGTGTGGTTAAAGCTCCCACCAACTGCTCAATATCTGCCGGCGTGTTGCCCAGACTGAGGATAAATGTCAGCTGCCGCAGGCAAGGCAACTCAGCTGTAACGCCCAGCTGCCGGTGCAGGATCTGATCCGCTTCATACCCGCTCAACCCCAAACCGGCAACGCTCACCGTTAGCCGCGTCCGGTCGAGGGCGACAAATCCGGGCGTCACCGCCTCGGGTGATGGGGGTTCTAACACCGACAGTCCCGGAAGGTGGGCCAACCGGCTTCTGGCTCCCTCAGCCAGACGCAGCGTCTGCGCCAGAAGTTGCTCCCCCTGTGTGGCCATTTGCTGCCGCGTCGCATCCAAAGACGCCAGCAGCAGATAGCTGGGACTGGTGGATTGCACCAGCTGCAAAGCTTGGCTGAGGCGCTGCCGGTCTATCCGGTCGCCCCCGACGTGCAGCATCGATGCCTGGGTGATGGCGGACAGTACCTTGTGGGCCGACTGCACAGTCAAATCCGCACCGGCAGCCAGCGCAGGCGATGGCAAGTCCGGATGAAAGGCAAAATGGGGGCCGTGGGCTTCATCCACCAGCAAAGGGATGCCGTGCCGGTGCGCCAGTTCAGCAATAGCCGCCAGATCCCCGCAAACCCCGTGATAAGTGGGGTAAACCACCATCACCGCCTTAGCGTCCCCATGCCGGTCGAGGGCTGCCGCCACCGCTGCCGGCGTGATGCTGTTGGCCAAATCCCAAGCCGGGTCGTATTCAGGACTGACGAACACCGGCACCGCACCCGAGAGAACCAGACCGGAAATCGCTGACCTGTGAACATTCCGAGGCAGAATGATTTTGTCACCGGCAGCGCAGGTCGCCAAAATTGAAGCAATAATTCCAGCCGTCGAACCATTGACAAGAAACCAAGTTTGTGCTGCGCCAAACGCCTCAGCTGCCAGTTGCTGCGCTTCTCGGATCGCGCCCTCTGGGGCAAACAAATTATCCAGTTCTGGGAGTTCCGGCAAATCCGCTTCAAACACTGTCTTCCCCAGCAAATCAGCAAGCGACTGGGGAATGCCCCGCCCCCGCTTGTGCCCAGGGGCGTAGAAGGGGGCGTGCCTGAGGCGGGCGAGTTCTTGCAGGGCTTCCAGTAAAGGCGCTCTAGTTTGGTCTTGCGGGGGCAATTTATCAGTTTCCAATCGGCGCAGTGGGGGTGGTTGGCGTCCGTAGCTGTCAAGCTCACATTTTACAGCACTTCCAAATAATTTGTCACACCCCTCTCGCTTTTCTTCCCTTGGCGTTCTAAGAAAGCGGGAAGCCCACCGCTCCTTACGGAGCTTGCGTCTATGGCTCAGGAGCGGTTTATTAAATACACTAATTTTCCCCACTCAACAAGACCCCATATATTTGATTGTAACTGGGCGTCAAACCGGCTTTCTGCGGGGCTATTTTAGCTTTATTATTCCAGGGCCGGTATAAAACGGAGCACAGCCTTGACGGCTGTGCTGCGGAGTTTGGAAAAAGCCAGTGAGGATTATTTAAAGTTGAGGGCAGTCTCCTTGCAAACGTCTATCTTGTACAAGTCGGTGGACTTGCCATCTTCATATTCTGCCCGGACATCAAAGACGCAGCCTGCATCAGAACCACCGTAGTCAGCGGGGTTCCACTCGAAGTCCACCTTCTCGCGGTCAGGCACGGGGGCGATGCCGTCGAGTTCGTTCTGGCCCCACGTTTGCTTGTCGGGCGGGGACATATAAAGTGCGGTCATGTTCTTGCCGCTGTTGTTGATCACCGAGATTTTGATGATCTCTTGAGCCAGGGCGCTGCCGGCCAGCGTTACCAGTGGCAGGGCCAAGGTGGCAGCGAGGCTGAGGTTGCGGAACGATTTGTGAGCCATTGGCACAGATTTCCTGAAGTTAATAGATTTTTCAGTCGTGGTCAAAGCACCCTGGAAGGCACCGCTCCCGATATGCCCGTGATAGGTTTTGGTATCCTGACAAAGGTGATACGTTGCTAAACTGCCATGCTGAGAGCCGGGATTGTCGGACTGCCTAATGTTGGTAAATCTACCTTATTTAATGCCTTGGTGGCAAATGCCAAGGCTGCTGCGGCTAATTTTCCTTTTTGCACCATTGAGCCGAATGTCGGCGTGGTTGCCGTGCCAGACGAGCGGTTAAACGTGCTGGCCAAACTTTCGGCGTCGAAGCAAATTGTACCCGCACGCATCGAGTTTGTCGATATTGCCGGTTTGGTCAAGGGTGCCAGCCAGGGAGAAGGGCTGGGCAACCAGTTTCTGTCCCACATCCGGGAAGTGGATGCCATTGTCCATGTGGTGCGCTGTTTCGAGAATGACGACATTATCCACGTTGCCGGCAATGTTGACCCAGAGCGGGATATTGAAATCATTAATTTGGAGCTGGCTTTGGCCGATCTGGCCCAGGTTGAGCGGCGTATCGAGCGCACCCGCAAGCAAGCTCGCACCAGTAAGGAAGCTCAGGTGGAACTGGGAGCGCTGGAAAAACTGGCGGCTGCCTTGAATCAGGGCAAGCAGGCGCGGCAAGTGAGTTTGACGGCTGAGGAGGCGGAATCTGTATTGGCGCTGAATTTGCTCACCGGCAAGCCGATTATCTATGCCGCCAATGTGTCTGAGGATGATTTGGCGGCGGGAAACCAGTGGGTGGAGCGGGTGCGCTCGATAGCGGCGGCACAAAAGGCCCAAGTTGTGGTGGTTTCGGCGCAAGTTGAGTCGGAACTGGTCGATTTGCCCGAAGAGGAGCGGGCTGACTTCCTGGAATCCCTGGGGGTTGAGGAAGGCGGGCTGAAATCCCTGATCCGAGCTACTTATCAACTGTTGGGCTTGCGGACATTTTTGACCACCGGCCCCGAGGAAACCCGCGCTTGGACAATTAAGGCAGGGATGCTAGCGCCGCAGGCTGCCGGTGTGATTCACTCTGACTTTGAGCGGGGCTTCATTCGCGCGGAGACGGTTGCTTACCGGGATCTCGTGGGTGCCGGTTCGATGAGCGCTGCTAGGGAAAAAGGCTTGCTCCGCAGTGAGGGCAAGGATTATCTGGTGCAGGAAGGCGATGTGATGCTGTTCCGGTTTAATGTCTGAGTTGCGCCCTTGCCGATTTCCAAATTGCCTCTGATTCCTCAAAGGCTTCTAGGTGGGGCAGGCGGGCTGACGAGGGCAGGGACATCACCAGACAGATGTCCTACAAGAGGAGAAGGGAGGGCTGTCGGGCGACTTGTTGGGTAGATTTGCCTTCTGGCGATTCCCCTGCTATCATACAGTCGCAAGTGTGAAAATTGTAACAGGGGCAGGTAGCGGATCGTTAGTACAATATATGTAACTGATCGCTGCATCGGGGCAGAAATGGGCAATTTCTCCCGAAAAGGTTTCCGCTGTCGGGTTGCCTTTCCCCCGCTCCCCGCTTCCCCCTGTCCTGCCTGACTGCCCCGCACCCGGAAACGGGTGACAGACTTCAGCTCAGGTTGTACTGCCATTGCAGATCGGATGCAGGATCTCCTTGGAAATTACACTTAAGAGTTTAGAAGATTGCCCCCGATTACGGAGCTTAGGCAAGGGAGCGATATTTAACCCAATTAGAGGTGTACGAATGCCGGAAATTACCAAAGAAGAAATGCGTGAAAGACTGGGCAATATTGACCAGATTCGCGATATTATATTTGGGGCTCAGATTCGCGATTTTAACAATCGCTTCGAGAAGCTGGAGACTGAATTGTCTGTGCTGCAGCAGGAAATGCACGATTACGCGGCACAGGTGAAGAGCATTCTATCAACAGAGCTGCGGTCAGCGATTGAGTCTTTTGAGAAAAAACTCAAGTCTCTGACCATCACCACTCAGGAAGAAGCAACGGATATGCGGCAACAGCTCGACCGCATAAACCGGAAATTTTCAACCAGCCTTGAAGCGCTGGATGAGGCGGTAGACAAACAGAACACCTCGATCCGCGACGAATTCGCGAGTACAAGAGATCGGCTTCAAGATGAAGTTCGGAATCTGAGGAATCAGGTTTTTGATGAGCTGGAGAAACGCCTGACAATGATCAAAGGCGACAAGGTGTCTAAGGATGATATGGCAGAACTCCTGTTTGAACTTGGTATGCGGCTGAAAGGCACTGAGTTTGTTCCCGAGCTCAAAGAAGCAGCCGACACGAATCTGTACACAGATGTGCGGTTAATAGAGCCAACGCCAAACTCAAAGTAGAGACAAGGGTAGGTGGCGTCTCCACACCTCGCGAGTGAGAACGGGGGTAGAGGATCTCAATTTTAGGGATGGCAGAGTATGGCTTTATCAAAAGAAAATCAGGGTGATATGAATCGGGCTGGGGATCAGCTTCCAGACTCTGCTGACTCCCGTGAGGGTTCAGCAGAACAGCTCGAGCAGTTGGTGGAGCTATTGGCTGACTTGCTGGGCGCTGACTCAACTCAGGCATCTCCGTTGACACTCACCTCGCACAGCAATGGTTCAAACGGTAAAGCCGGCGGGCACGCTGCCGGGATTGACGGGCTGAAACTACCGCCGGTGGGAGCAGAACCGGCACAAGAGCACCCGCGCACTGAGCCGGTGGGGCTTCCGCAAGAGGATGCGCCAGTTGCGGGGCACCGGCAGGGGCTATTTCAGCCGCCAAAGCCGGTGGCACCGCCATTTGAGCCGCCATTTGAGCCGCCATTTGAGCCGCCATTTGAGCCGCCATTTGAGCCGCTATTGGAGCCGCCATTTGAGCACCCGCCCACTGAGCCGATGGGGCTTCCGCAAGAGGATGCGGCAGTTGCGGGGCACCGGCAGGGGCTATTTCCGCCGCCAAAGCCGGTGGCACCACCATTTGAGCCGCCATTTGAGCCGCCATTTAAGCCGCCATTTGAGCCGCCATTTGAGCACCCGCCCACTGAGCCGGTGGGGCGTCTCGAAGAACTGACTGCTGCTGAGGGGGATTCTGAGGAGCTATCTCCACCGGCACAGCCGTCTGAGCCAGCTCCAGAAAGCCCGCCCACTGTGCCGGTGGGGCGTCTCGAAGAACTGACTGCTGTTGAGGGGGATTCTGAGGAGCTATCTCCACCGGCACAGCCGTCTGAGCCAGCCCTAGAAAGCCCGCCCACTGAGCCGGTGGGGCTAGAGGTTTTTCACACTGGTGTGGGGGGGACTTCCAGCTCTACAGTTCAGCCGCCGCAGTCAGCGCCGGCAGAAAATACTCTGGCATCTAACGATAATTTAGAGGCTCTAATCGCGGCAATTGAGAAGCTGCCAATTTTGCCCCCTCCCCGCCCGATGCGGCAGGAAAAAGCAGCCGAGTTACCGGTATCTCAGGAGAAGGAAAACGAAAGAATTGCGGCATTTGATAATTTTCCTCCAGTTTTGTTAGAGCTGCCCCAAAGTTTGGGGATGCCGGCGGAAGAGTCCCGGCTTTTGCCGGATAATTTAGGCGTGGCGAACACGGAATTTGAGAGTCTGCCTATTGTGCGAGAGCAGCCCCAGATGCCGGTGAGGCCATCCGAAAAATCCCAGGTGCCGGTGGGGAGCGCAGAGGAGGATGGGGGCAATGCGGTTGAGCGCTTGCAGAATCTTATTTTCGGCTCCGTAGTGTCCGACTTCGAGCGCGTGAAAAAGCTGCTGCTGGATTCGGAACTGCCCGGAGTGCGTCACCTGCTGGCAACTATTGAACATAAACTGGGCAATCTGGAGCACCAGATTTACGATCCTAATGAACTGATTAAGCTGCTGCTGCCTTGGATTGCTGACATTTTGAGTCTGAAAGTCGCTGATTCTAAACAAGAAGTTGTCAGGGCGATCGTGCCAATCATCGATGAAGTGATTAAGGGCAGGAGCCTGGAAGACAAGGCGGCAATGAGTGCGGCTATAGCCGACTTGATACCGGCGGCAATTTCCAGACAGATCAGCAACTCCCCAAGAGAAATCGCCAAGGCAATCGGGCCAGAAATTGGCGCAGCCATCAGGGAGCAGATTAGACTGGATCGGGAGGAGATCGTCAGCACCCTGGCACCAGCAATGGGCTCAGCCATCAAGGAACAGATTAACTTGGAGCGGGATGCGATGGTGGACGCCCTGTATCCGGTGATTGGCAGCACAATTTCTAAATACTTGGCGGAAGCGATTCAGTCCATCAATAAAAAGATCGAAACTGCGTTTAGCCCACAGGGAATCTCCCGCAAGATACGCGCCAAAATTATGGGCGTCTCTGAGGGGGAATTAATACTCAGCGAGTCGATGCCCTATCTCGTCCAGGCTGTGTTTTTAATTCACAAAGGATCGGGGCTGGTGATTGCTGAGGCGCAGCGCTCTGACAGCCTGAGACTGGAGTCGGAGATGGTGGCGGGGATGCTGACTGCTATCCGCAGCTTTGTGAATGACTGTATTGTTCAGTCTGGGGAAATCGCGGAACTCGACCAGATAGATTATGGCGGTTCCAAAATCGTCTTGGAGGTGGCGGGATACTGCTATTTAGCGATCGTGATTAAAGGAGATCCGCCCAAGGCGTTCATCGAGAAGCTGCGGGACACGCTGGGCACTATTGTCCTCAAGTACGGCAAAGCCATTGAAGCGTTTGATGGCGATCCCGATACTGTCCCACCGGCAGTTCCGAAGCTTCTAGAGGCGTTAATGGAAATTGCCGCAGCGGAAAAGAAGGCGAAAGCTCCCACGGCTCTCTTGGGTTTTGGCTTGGGGATACTGAGCTTAATGCTCGTGTGGGGGATTGCTCAATATCGCAGCGGTATTGACCGGCGCATTGCGCAGAGTGCTGCCACAGCTCTAGCAGAAGCACCGGAGTTGGCGGTTTACCGGCTGACTGTGAGCGCAGAGGGAGGAACTTTGAAGCTGGCGGGAAAGTTGCCCAATCAGGAACTGCGCTCTCAAGCTGAAAAAATTGCTAAGATTGCCGCACCTGGCGTGAAGTTGGAGAATAAAATCATAGCTGTCGATGTGCCTCCCGATCCCGTGCTGGTGGCCGGTGAGGTGAAGCGGCTGACAGCGGTGTTGAATAAAATGGAGGGCGTTTCGATTTCAACGAGCTACGATCAACGCACTGTAACCGTGGGCGGAACGGTGAGCCGGCGGAGTGACGCCGAGAAAATCGCCGCTGCGCTCAAGCAAATTCCAGGAGTTCAGTCTGTTGTCAGCGCTGTAGAAATCAATCCGCTGGCGATCTCCAGCCGGATTTACTTCGATCCCGGTTCGGACACCCTGTCCCCAGCATATCAGGAGAAAATTGTCAAGATAAAGGAGTTTCTCAATCGATACCCCCAAAAATCTCTTAGGATAGTAGGGCACAGCGATACCACCGGCACCCCTGCCCAAAATCAGGAGCTGGCACTGGCCCGGGCCAGCGAGGTGCGAGACGCCCTCGTCAGGCAAGGGATAGATGCTCGGCGGCTGATTGTCGCGGGGAGCGCCAACCCTCCCGCAGATGTGGAGTCCAGTCAGCCACTACTGTTAAGTAGATGCGTGCGATTTGAAGTGATCGACTAGGGGGCAAAAAGAAAATAATGTCAACTGTATCTAAAAAAATGTGTCTTGTAGGTGACTTTGGGGTGGGTAAAACCAGCCTGATTCGCCGATTTGTGGATCGCCAGTTCAGCGATCAGTATCTGTCAACCGTGGGCGTGAAGATTTCCCGCAAGAACGTTGAGTTGGAACAGGCAGGACAGTCGGCCAAGAAGAATGTACAGTTGTTAATCTGGGATTTAGAAGGCCACACAAAATTTAAGGCGATTGCGCCCTCGTACCTGCAGGGAGCCAGCGGCGCTATCGTGGTGGCCGATATGACGCGCCCAGAAACCGTTGAGAATCTGGCAGAGCGGATACAGCTGGTTTTATCGGTGAATCCCAAAGCGGCAGTGATCGTCGCCTTGAACAAAGCCGACCTGGTGGAGGAGGAAAAACTAGCCAAACTGGCGCAGTCTGTTCAGTTTACAGAGAAACAGCGAGTGATCGCCATTTATACAACTTCGGCCAAGACCGGCAAAGATGTTGACGAAATGTTTCAAAAATTAGCGCAGAAAATGGTGGAAGTGACATAATAGCAGATAATCGCAATTGTGGCCGGTGGCGGTGACGGTGCCGGGACGGTTTAGCCTGGACGGAATCACCGGGATGGCCTGATGGGATTTTCCCACTCACCCGCACTCCCAACAGTGACGGATGACCGGTGAGGCAGTTAGCGAGGGACAGAGGACAAAGGAGACGTTTATGCATCCACTGTTAAAGAAACTCTTAGCGCCAACCCGCAGGTCATACCTGACGGTGAATCAGGACTTGCTCATCCAAGAGACTTCCTTTGGCGTGGGGCGGTTTGCCGACCGGCCTCAGGAGGTGAGGGCCGGCTTTGATGTGCGTGACAGCTTTCCTGAACTGATAGGGGTTGAAAATATATTAAAAGAAATTATTCGGGGGGAGCGGGACAGTTTTGAGTTGAAAGGGATTGACCGTTCTGCGGAAAATAGGGAGCCTTTCTATGTGGATTTATTGGTGACAGACTGCCAAGATGAAGAGACGGGGGAACCCGAGTTGGTTGTCTGGTTGGAAGATGTAACTGAAAAGATGGTTTTGAAGCAAAGCTTGGTGCAGAGAGCCAATGAAGCCAATCTTTTACTGAGCGCCTTAGCGACTTCAAATAATTATATAGGGCGGATTATTGCCTCAATAGCTGAGGCTTTGATAGTCACGAACAATTCAGGAAAAATCAAAACCGTAAATCGAGCGGCACTGGATTTATTTGGGTACAGCGAAGCGGAATTAATTGGCCATCACATTTCCGTGATTATTACTGGGGAGCGACGCTTTTACACTCAGGCATCAGGAGCGAACGCGCCGCAGTCGCTGGAAGTTGTCTGTCTGACGAAAACAGGAGAAGAGATTCCCGTAGCCTTTTCCCGCTCCGCGATTGACAGTGAGGCGGAGGGGGTAGAAGATTTTGTGTATATCGGTCGGGACATTACCGAGCGCAAGCGGACAGAGGCAGCAGTGGCCAAGATGAATGCGGCGCTAGTGCAAAGAGTTGGGGAGCGAACCGCCGAATTAAAGCAGACAATCCAGCGGTTAGAGAGTGAAATTGCCGAGCGCTGGCAAACCGAAGCTGCCTTGCGGGAGAGCGAAGCGCGACTGAGCAGCTTGATAGACTCGCTGCAAGACGTAGTGTGGTCAATTTCAGCCACGACTTTTGAGGTATTTTACCTAAACCCAGCCACAGAAACACTTTACGGTCGTTCAGTGGTGGAATTTCACGACAACCGGCACCTGTGGCAAGAAGTGATTTATCCCTCCGACAGAGCTATCATTGCCCACTTTATCGAAATAATTCTAGAAACCGGCAGCGCCGAAATAGAGTACCGGATTGTCCGCCCCGACGGTGAGGTGCGGTGGGTGAATCACCGGGGGTGGCTGATGGGGGACAACACGGGGATTGAGACTCGCATCGACGGCTTAATCACCGACATATCCTTGCGCAAGCAAGCCGAAGTCTTGCTGCACCAGTACCAGACCCAGCTAGAAAACCTAGTGAGCGAGCAGACTGCCTCTCTGATAGAGACGAACAAACAGCTGCAGCAAGAAATCAGGGTGCGGCAGCAAACAGAAGAGGAACTGCGCTTTGCCCGCGACAACTTGGAAGTCCTGGTGCGCTCCCGCACTGCAGAACTGGCAAAAGCCAACGCAGCGCTGCAGGCGGAAATTACCGAACGTCGGCGTGCCGAAAAGGCCCTGCAAAATATTGTGGCGGGGACAGCCTCCGTCACGGGAGAAGAATTCTTCGCGGCGCTTGTCCGCCATCTGGCAACAGCACTGGGCGTCCGCTACGTCATAGTGTCCTTTTTAGCTGCCGACAACCCGCCGGAAAAAATGCAAACTCTGGCCATGTGGGTGGGTGACAGTCTGGGGGAAAACTTATCATACAGCCTAGCAGGGACTCCCTGTGAGGTGGCCATCAAACAGGCAAAGATGTGTTTTTACCCAGATAAATTGCAG
>JALOOK010000513.1 GCA_025454445.1 Oscillatoria sp. Prado101
CTCAGCCAAAACTGGAAAGCTCAACACTCAAAACTCTTTAGATGTTGCCAAGGGAAGAACTGTTAAAAGGTGTCGAAAATCGAGAGGGCGTGGCTCGCGCTATCGACCAAGCTGAGCAGGCGATCAAAACCTGGGAAGTTGTCTGCACGGATTTTCTGTCGCCGCCGGTGCTGGCTGAAACCCAGCAGGTTTTCAAGCGCCTGACGGAGGTGCAGGCGATCGCTTGGGGGGGCTATCCGCAGGCAGAACGCCAGCGTCTGGCGATCGCCCGCTCGGAACTGCCGCTAGAGCAGTCGCAGGTGGCTGTTTCTGCACTGGAAATTGCCGGTAATTTCCTCTTCGATACCGCCACCCACCGCGACTTTCTCGGCGCAATGCTCGGATGCGGCATTGTCCGAGAAAAAACCGGCGATATTATTGTTCTGGGCGAACGGGGCGCTCAGGCGATTGTGGTGCCAGAAATGTTAGAATTTCTGGAGATGAATCTCAAACAGGTGCGCTCGGTGCCGGTGAAAACTCAGCGAATTGACCTCAGTGAGCTGAAGGTTAAAGAACCCAAGAAGAAGGAGCTAACGACTGTGGAGGCTTCTATGCGGCTCGACGCCCTCGCTTCTGCTGGTTTTGGCATGTCCCGCAGCAAAATGGTGGATTTAATTGCCGGTGGGGATGTGCGCGTTAACTGGAAAGAAATTACCCAAGCGAGCTACATCCTAAAACCGGGCGATTTAGTCGCTATTCGGGGTAAAGGACGCCTGGAAATTGGGGAAATGTCTGTTACTAAAAAAGACCGCTACCGCGTAGGACTTACGAGGTATATGTAAATCGGGAATATCTGGGGACAGGCGGGAAACCTGTCCTGCGTTTGTCCGCCGGCTGAATTTACCGACGGCATGAGGAATGTCAGTTTTCTGCGCTTGTTTGGCGACAGCAACTTCTGAAATTCAGGCACAGATCCAATAGTTACAGCTTGCCGGTGAAGCTGTTTCAGCTTCGCCGCGTCCTCCTAAAAAGGGGCTGGGGGCATATTAGAACGTTAAAGATTCGGCATACTCCCCGCTGTCACAGTTTCACCGGCACTCTCGGTTGGTGCCTATTGCCTGGTGCCGAATTTGCTAAACTGTTTTTCCACCGCACTCACTAGGGTGTCTCGCGGCAAGAACCGGGGCAAATTCACTATGATTTGATTCCCCAAACCGCCGGTGACGACGGTGGGCTGGTCTTTTTCCAAAGCTTGCAGGGCTTCGAGTACGACTTGTTCTGAAGAAGCGTAGCCCTTAAGTGAGGCACCTGCTCCCGATTGCGGAAACTCTGCGTTTTTGGCAAAGTTCGTATCGGTGACTCCGGGGCAAACGGCGAGAATTCGGACTCCACAGGAGCGATTTTCCGCCCACAGCGCTTCGCTGAAACTGAGCACAAAGGCTTTGCTGGCTGCGTATACTGACAGGTAAGGCAGGGGTTGAAACCCGGCAGTGGAGGCTACATTGAGGATGGCTCCAGACCGGCGCTGCTGCATTTGTGGCAAAAATAAATGGGTTAATTCCACTAATGCTACAATATTCAGTTGAATCATCTCTACCTGCCGGTGAAGCTGCCGGTCTGCAAAGGCACCCCAGTCTCCAAAACCGGCATTGTTAATCAGCAGGTGAACCGTGAGTCCTTTTTTGGTTACTGCGTCAAACACAGCTTTTGCTGCTCCGGGCAAGCTGAGGTCTTCAACTAAAACCTCTACTTGAATCTTAAATTCCTCTCGCAGCTGTTGGGCTAGTTGCTGGAGTTTTGCTTCTGAACGAGCAACTAAAATTAAATTCGTCTGGCGTTTGGCTAGTTCCCCGGCGAAGGCTTCTCCGATCCCAGAGGATGCGCCGGTTATTAAAGCGGTTTGCATTGGATTTCCTATTACACAGAGAGCGTATGGTCGGGAGGTACGGGCGGACGGTACAGGCTCGATGCCTGGGGAGCATCCCATTTTTGTAATCCCCCTCACCCCCACCCCCTCACCCACTTTGGGGTGAGGGGATAATTCTTGATTCTTTCCCCCCTCTCCCTTCATGGGAGAGGGGGGAAGGGGGGGTGAGGGTGACAGTCTTTGCTTTAACGGGATGCTCCCCGATGCCTGTATTGCCCGCCCGGTATTTTAATAAATCTTAACACAAGTGCCGCCGGTGCGGTCATTGGGCGACATAACCGGCGGAAAACAAGTGCAGCCAGACTTTAGCCAGACTTTCGTCCTCGCTCTCGACATCGGTGTGACACTCGACATCGGGGGTGAGCGGTGGTTCATAGGGATCGTCAATGCCGGTGAAGTGCTTAATTTCTCCAGTTCGCGCTTTTTTGTAAAGCCCTTTCACATCCCGCCCCTCGCACACTTCCAGGGGCGCATTGACGTAGACCTCTACAAAGTCGCCAATCCGTTTTTTCACCTCGTCGCGAATCTCGCGGTAGGGCGAGATAGCCGAAACCAATACAATCACCCCGTTCCGGGTCAAAAGATGGGCGACAAAGCCGATGCGCCGGATATTTTCGTCGCGGTCTTCTTTACTAAAGCCCAACCCCTTGGTGAGGTTCTGGCGCACAACGTCACCGTCAAGCACCTCTACCCGATAACCTTGCCATCGCAGCTTTTCCTCCAACCTCTTGTTGATTGTGGTCTTGCCGGCACCGCTCAGACCTGTAAACCACACCGTCACGCCACGCTGTTCCATCTCCACTCAACTCTCGACTTTTTGCGATAGACTTCAGTTTAATTTTGCATCCCACCGGCATTCAATACCCAACCAATCAGTCTCGCTCCCGCAGTCGGGAGTCCCTCCTATCAGCGCCCATCCTTTTGCACAGTTTCTTTTGCCAGCAGGTGGAGCGAGCAGGAAAAGCTAATTTCTTCAAGATTTACGCTGATTTCTGAATCCTGAGGTTCGATTTTTTTAAAGACTCATCCAGCGGATATGCGGGCGGTTTACATCTCAGGCGTGCTGGAAAAAAAGAAAATTACCAGCCTCTGCTCGTTCCGGGGCGGTTGTGCCGCACCGCTCCTACTGCTGGAAACGCCGTTTTGGAGGCTCTGACTTGAAAAGGTTCGTAGTAGGGCTAAAGCCCTACTGGATCGTCCGCCGCCCTTGCGAGTTTTCATCGGTGGCGGTGCACGCAGTTCCGAAGTGACTGCCTCCAACAGTTGCAATTTGGGTTAAGATGGGCAACAGTGTAGAAACGCAACATGTCGAGGCAGCCAGGGTCTGGGCTGCCTGTTGCGGGCACCTTAAAACCAGTCACCCATCGGGAGGTGTATGTGTCTAGACTCAACAATCGCGCTTATGAAATCCTGTATGCGGAAGTAAAAAAATGCGCCGGCAGCGATCCAGCAGGGAAAGTGCAGCTAGCTATTGTCCTGAAGCGGTTAGAAAAACTGCGCCTGCAAGATGGCTCACCGGCATCGGCAGAAGAACTGCGCCAGACAGTAAGCGATATGTTCCCCAATTTCAGTGATAATGTGATTAAAGCGGCTGCAAGTGCCAACCGTCCGATTGGCGTGTGGGGGATAATTCCGTTTGCCGGTGTGCTGGTGGCGGGGGCGGCAGGGTTGATTTGGGCCGTAAATTTGCCGTTTCCGATGATTCGGCAGCCGGTGGCAAAGACAGCACCGATATTATTGCTGCCCAGTTTCTATAGCATGGATTCTCACTACCGTC
>JALOOK010000086.1 GCA_025454445.1 Oscillatoria sp. Prado101
AAAAGCTAAATTCTGGGAACTGCTCGGTTTTAATTTCTAAGTAGTAGAGCGAATAGTAATCCTTTTCTTCGCTGTAATCGCAGTGGGGACATTTGAGGACGGTTTCCCGATTGTAATAGAAATACTCCCATTTGTTGTAAAAATCAGACCTGTACCTCATCAGGAGGTGTTTGTGGCAAAGATCGATAGAGATTTTATCGGCTTTCTTGGGACGGTAAAAGAAAAGCTTGCTCCAGGGAGTTTTCCAGAGGAACTCTACCGCTTGATTCCGGCGATCTTGCCACTCCTTTCTGCGCTGGCTGTAAATAAAATAATTTGTTCTCGCTTTGTATGTCTTGAGTGCATTTTCTTGCGCCCAGCGCTCCGCCCATACTGTCCAGTATGCCAGCTGCAGGACAGCGGAAATTTCGGGAGAGCCTTTTTGCCGCCACTCTGATTTTATCCCATCCCAAGATGAAATAAAATCTTGTCTGGCTTTTTTGTTTCTTTTGCGAGTTTCGGTAGCGGCTTGCGAGGCGATTTGCCGCTTCCGCTTAATGAGGGCTTCGTAGTCGTCGCGCCACTTCTGGATTTTGGCTTTGTCTTGTGATAAGCTGATCACAAAACGGCGTTCGTGAAGGGGATATTTCCAAATTATGCCATCCTCAACAAAAAAATTGTGCCTGAGGATTGGGATTTTGCCTTCGTTAATCCAGCGAATTCGTTCGGTTGGGTTGCAGCCGAGAAGTTCATCTAATTCTTCGGGATCGACGGCTAATTCATATTCAAAGGTTTCCAGGAATCTTTCTTCCTCGGCGGGATCATTTTGGAAGATGTTGATGATTTTGGAGATCAGGGATTCTATGGGTTCCCTGTAGTTGTTGGGTGTTCCTAGGAATTTTCGGAGCTGGAAGTTAAAGAATCGGTCGGGGGTGATCAGATGTTCTATCATGGGTGGGGCTGAGTTGGTTCTGTTCTACTGTACACTAGGTTAGGCGATTTGTAAACCCCCACAGGACGCTAAGGACTCCCGTGGGGAGGGGGAGAAGGTTTTTAGAGGTTCAGCCATGAAGGTTTTGTTCTATTGTGCACTAAGTTAGGCGGCTTGTGAACCGCTCAGCCAGCCCTCGGACGCCAAGGGGGTGAGGGGAGAGAGTTGTTTGGGGTTTTAGCTGTGAGAGCCAGTCTTGCGCGGCTTTTGGGGAGCGCAGGTGAATTGCGGTGAGGTGGGCGTATTCAGGTTGCTTGAGGAGGATGGGGAATTCTTTTCTCCTTCTGGGGTGTGTCTGAATTGCCCACAGGATAACGGAATACCGGCGCTTTGGTTGTGGCGAGTGTCTCGCGGTTCCCATTCCAGAGTTGCTCTCGCGCCAGCACGCGCCGAAATCTCCGCCGCACGAGCCGGTGCAGGATCACCGGCAAGGGATAGTCGAGCCACACTAATGTGTCAGCGCGACTCCAGATGATGTCTCTCACTTGGCTGTAATTGCCATCCACAACCCAGCTGTTACTGCTGAGTGCCGGTGCTAGGCACTCTCGGAAGAGGGGAGTGGGGATTTCTGTCCAATTGGGTTCCCAGTGGATAGCATTGAGTTCGATATGGGGAATGGTCAGGCGATCTGCGATCTGACGGGCTAGGGTTGTTTTGCCAGAGCCGGTTGTGCCAACCACAGCAATGTGCTGAGGGCAGTTCTGGGGGCTTTCAGATGAAAGACGCTCCATTGGAGGGTATAATGCAAAAAAATGAGCTTCGCCAGAGTTATCACCTCTGCGAAGCTGGGATTAACCTTTATCCACAGACCTAGGAGGTCTGAATGAGTAAAATTGTAGCGCAACCGGGGCAACGCATCAAGCTGACCTACGAGTCCAGGGACTTTGAGGTGATTGTCATCGATCCCAACGGCTTGGGCCAAGGCCAGCCCACCGTGGGGCTGGGATTGCGCATGATACAGAAGTATGTGGGAATCAACAGCAACACGCTTTCTAACTGGGCGAGCGAGGGGGATGGCGAGTACAGCCTGAAATTACCTTGTGGCAAGACTTTCACGGGAAAGCCGGTGCTGGTGTCCGGAAATACACTTTCGGCATTGGAAATCGCAGATGTCTGTCGATTGGCGCGGTATATCGTTCAAGTTCCGGGAAGGCTGCAAAAAAGCACTCTAGCCAAGGTACAAGCTTTCGTGAGTAATGTTGTCCCGGAGAAACTGTATCAACTCCTCTGCAAGCAACATGGGTTTACCTGCAATCCTTCCGCAATTGCCAACCATTGCAAATTAGAGATGATGGAGGCTGTGATTAAGAATGCTGCGCTTAAAAGTCCTGAAAAGGAAGTCGTGCAGCGCCTTAAAGAAAGGGAAGGGGGAGAAACTGAGGTGCCCACCCCTGTGGGAGATATCGATTTGCTGACTGCAACAGATGTGGTAGAGGTAAAGACAGTGCGGTGCTGGAAGGCTGCAGCCGGTCAAGCGCTGATGTACCAAAACTACTTTCCCAGTCACTCTCCCCGCCTTCACCTGTATGGCATTGCTACCCACGCCTTCCGTGTTTTGGTGGAGTTAAATTGCCAGAAACGCGGCATCCGAGTGACCTGGGAGAATTATTAAATCGGGTAGCCGGTGGGTGTGCCGGTGTAATATCCGTTTGGATCGACTGTATATAAGTGTGGTGCGTTCCGCAGTGGCATTGCCGGTCTATTGGGGATGTGTTGTATAGGCGGAACGCACTTTGCTGATTAGATTCCTGGCGATTGAAAGAGACTGTTGGCAAATTGATGTGGGGTCTTCCCCACCCTATACTCCCTTTTGGGGCGGGTTTTTTAGAGATTGTCTGTGGCTAGCGCTAGGGGGCAGGGCGAAGCATGAGCGAATGTAATCTTTTCCCTGAGTCCCATAAATAGTCGCGCTCATGCTTCGCCCCTACAAAGATTCTGTAGGGGCGTTAGCGCAGCGGCTGCGCCAGCAGCTAGCATTGGCGCGAGAATATTTACGACCCCGCCCGACATTTCGCTTCGCCAATGCTTCGCCCTCTTTACTTCCGAGCGAGAAGGTCTAACCCCTCAAGGATTCGCCAACAGTCTACTGACATTGCCGGTGTATGGGCGATGTGTCGTACAGGCGGAACGCACCCTACTTTACTGACTTAAATAGTATTTAACCTAAGTTGCCAGTTAAAAGTATAAGCAATCGAGATCCCCCCAAACCCCCCTAAAAAAGGGGGGCTTTGAGATTTCCCCCCCCTTTTTAAGGGGGGGCTAGGGGGGGATCTAATGGGTTATCTGAGACACCAACCACCCCAACCCCAGTCCTAACCTATAGGTTACAATCACAATCAAAAAGGAGTTAAATAGGCTGATTTTTTCTGAAAAAAACGCTAGACTACACATTACATATGCTCCATGCCAAAAGTAGAAAAACCAGGCTAAAAAAAAGTAGAATAAAAAACATAAATACCAATCCCAAGCCATAGTGTGATAATAGGATTCATTAAAGATCCAATAAACCGTAAAAAAAGCAAAAAGTGCAGACACAAAAACAAAAATAGACAAGCCGTCCGACGATAGCCCTAATGATTATAAAAATGAATTAGTCTGTGTAAAATATAAAGAAAACGAAATAAAAGCCTCAAACAAAGTCAAAGCTAAAGCCCAAAATAAAGGTTCAAATTGATATTGATCTAGGGAAAAGCCGAAAACAGTCCAAAACAAAAAACCTACGAATAAATAAAGTATTAGCACCTCCTGTCCGAAACGCGGCTTATTTCTCCCTCGCGGAGGGGACACCGGCTGAGTGCGATTCGCCGATTCCAACAACTTCAACCATTCCCGCATCGACTGGGGGCGTTTGTTCGCTTCCAACTCCATCCCCTTGAGAATCGCCCGATTCAACTCATCCCCGATACCCTCAGCTAGTTGCTTCGGCGAAACTAATGGCACATTGTTCAGCTTACGCTTTAAAGAAGATGCCGGACGCTGACCCGTTATGGTATAATACAGAGAAGCAGCCAGACAGTAAATATCTACCGCCGGCTCTCGACCGCCCCGCATCTGCTCGTAAGGGGCAAAAGCTGGATTTGCAAAAGGCTTTGAGCTGACACTTGCAGGAAAAATTTCCCCAGCAATGCCAAAATCAATCAAAACCGCCTTCCTATCACTCTGCACCATTATATTACCGGGGTGAGCGTCCCGATGCACAAGCCCCGCCGCGTGCACCACCGTTAGGGCTTCCCCAATTTGTCGCACATAATCCACCGCTTCCCATTCCGGTAACGCCCCCCGCCGCTGCACCAGATCCCACAAACTCTCCCCCGCTACAAAATCCATAACCAGACAGTATGTGCCGCTCTCTTCAAACAAATCCCTGACGCGCACAATATTAGGATGCTGCTTTTCAGACAGCTTTTCCATTTGCCGCCCTTCCTCGATGAATCGCCTCACATACTTATCATATTCTGGGTCGTTTTTCAAACTATCATTGGGCGTTTTAATCACCACCGGCTGTTCGAGAAACCGGTGGTGCGCTTTATAGGTAATCCCGAAGCCACCTTCTCCCAAAACTTTTTCGATGACGTACCGCCCGCCCTGCAAGCTGTGCCCTGTTGCCCAAACCATCCCTCACCACTCCACAAAGCTTGGGACTGATTGTGCCACAGAGCTGCCGGTGTTGCACATACACCCGCCCCCGCCTGCTGTAGATGCCGGTTCACCCGCCATCCCTGAGACGAGCGCGCCGGATTGTGCGCTCACCCGCCCCCCCGCAGTGCTCTCAGGGGCGTTCCGCATTGCAGGTAAGGCGTATGGGCGATGTGCCGTGCCGGCGGAACGCAGCCTACTGTGATCTATACTACCAACCCAAATCTGCCATACATTCCGCCCCGATCACCATCAATTGCTCTGTGGGCATCGAACGGTAATCCAGCTGCAAATACTGATCCAGCAAACCCCACCCCAACTTCTGCAAATGCCACTGGGCGGCAATTTGATGCTTGCAAATCTGCTTGTTATACACCGCATCCTCGCAATTGCATCCCTGAGAAGTCACCTCATGAAGCCGCCGGCTGGTGCGATTCCATACAGACACCTTCTTCTGTTCCAATCTCACTTCCAACCCATCCAGCGCCATTTGATTTTGCCGCGCCAGAAACGCCCGCAACTCATCACCGGCAATCGAGTGTCGCTTCTCTCCCTCCAGCAACCCAACACTGAGCTCACTTACCGCAAACCCCGTCACACTGTCAAAACGCTGCTGCTTAATCCCAAACAGGTTGAGCAGTGACTGCCAAAAATACTCCCGCGACAGAAATGTGCAGCACTTTCCATATTTCGTATGATATACTATATAAGGCGTATTTCCCCGCTTGCTGACGCCAATCTTCTCGATGCGGATGTGGCACTTCACCACCGGCTTGTCTGGGGATTGCTCGCTTTTGCTGGCAACACCGGCATACGGAACCACAATCTCCTCTGGAGATTGCTGCGCCTCGGGGGAAACTGCCGGTTTATCTGGGGATTGCTTTTTACGGGATTGCTTTTTACGGGATTGCTTTTGACTGACAGGCTTCACGGCTTGGGCTTTGGCGATCGCTTCTGCACCGGCTGGCACATCTGACTGCGCCGCGCCGGCGTCTGAACGAGCTTCGAGTTCGGCTGGCACATCTGACTGCGCCGCACCGGCGTCTGCACTTGCTTCGAGTTCGGCTGGCACATCTGACTGCGCCGCGCCGGCGTCTGCACTTGCTTCCGGTTCCACCGGCACATCTAGCTTAACTGAAGGGGCTGGGGTGCCTGCCGCTGCAACCGGAGGGGCGAACAAATCCAGCTGTACCGGCTCTCGGCGGGACTTTTGCGGGGAGTGTGCCGGTTTGGTTTGCGGCGCTGAGGGGGCTGGGGTGCCTGCCGGTGCAACCGGGGGGGCGAACAGTTCTAGCTGAACAGCTTGTTGACGCTCTTTCCTTTTCATGCTACAGTTCTCCTTAGTTATGTTTTTTTTACTAGAGAGCGCTGTCCCAGCCTAGGAGCTGTTGCGGCGCTCTTTTTGTATCTTCCCCCATTATAAGGAAGGTCTTGGCAACCGTCAAGGGGGGTGAGGAACTTTTTTTCTTGGCCCGCCCTTGCGAGAGCTTGAAGGACATTGCTGACACAGGAATTGATTGACCCAATCATCTCACAAAACGAGCGCGGGCCGGCCACTCCCCAGAGCTGGTATTTGCGTGCGGATTGGCCAAGATACCCCTGGGACGGCCTTCTCGCGCCCCGAATTTATTACCCCCATAAATTATTTTCCATTTTTTTGACTCTGATATAGCCAGTCTAAATGAGTTCTGTAAAAGTCGCTTCCTCGCACAGGAGGGGGCAACCACAAAGGGATTGCCTCTACTGGAATTGCGCGAATGATTTAGACTGGCGACATAATTTATTACCCCTATAAATTCTAGCCCGCGTGGCCCGAAAGACCAAAATAGGGCCAGCAAAGCCGGCCCTACCGTATCAGGTTAGGGGTGAGGGGCTAGGGGCTAGGGGAAAGCCAATGCCCAATCCGGGCATCCAAAATCCGGGCATCCAAAATCCGGGCATCCCCAACGCCCCTCAAGTCGTATACTCAGCGTTAATCTTCACATAGTCATAGCTGAGGTCGCAGCCCCAAGCGGCACCGGAACCGGCACCATTGCCAATGCTGAGCGAAATCAGCACCGTATCCTCCTTGAGATACGCCCCCGCCGCTGCTTTCTTCATATACTCACTCGCCGCCTGCCGGTCGAACTGCAGGGGTTGGCCATTCTCCATCAGCAAGAAATCCCCCAGCTGAATCCGCAGGTTCTCCTGATCGAAGAGCACACCGGCACGCCCTGCAGCCGCCGCAATCCGCCCCCAGTTGGGATCGCGCCCAAAAATCGCCGACTTCAGCAGAGACGAACCGGCAATTGTCCGCGCCACCTGACGCGCCGCCGCATCATCCTTCGCACCGGCAACCCGCACCTCAAGCAAACAGGTCGCCCCTTCCCCATCTCGGGCGATCGCCTTCGCCAAATGCTGGCAAACCGCCGTCAGCATCGCCTCCAGCTTTTCCGCCTCCGCACCCATTTCCGTAATTGCCGGTGTGCGAGACTGCCCATTAGTCAAACCAATCAGCGAGTCATTCGTACTCGTATCCCCATCCACCGTCACCTGATTGAAACTCTTATCAGCCGCCCGCCGCAGCATATCGTGCCACAAATGGGGCGACACCGCCGCATCGCAAGTGACAAACGCCAGCATCGTCGCCATATTCGGGTGAATCATTCCCGAACCCTTGCACATCCCGCCGACGCGCACAGGGCGATCGCCAAAGTGCGTTTCCAGCGCAATCGATTTCGTCACTAAATCTGTCGTGCAGATCGCCTTCGCCGCCGCATCGCCCCCCGTTTCCGAAGCCTCCGCCACCACTCGGGGAATTCCCGCCCGCAGCGCCTCCATCTTAATCCGGTGCCCAATCACGCCGGTAGACGCCAGCAGTACCGATTCCGGGGGAATATTCAGCGCTTCCCCCACCAACTGCGCCGATTCCAGCGCATCCGCCCAACCCTGCGCGCCGGTGGCGGCGTTAGCTTGACCGGCATTGCACAAGATAGCGCGGGCGCTAGCTTTCGCTTCCAGACGCTGCCGGCAGTAATCCACGCACGCCGCCCGCACTTGCGAGGTGGTGAACACACCCGCTGCGATCGCATCCACCTCTGAGACGATCAGCGCCAAATCCGGAAGCCCCGAAGGCTTCAGCCCCGCCACAATCCCAGCCGCCCGATACCCTCTCGGCGCTGTCACACCACCTGAAATTTCCTGCCAATCTGCCATAGTTGCTCCCATTAGGCGTCATCTTCACCGAGAGGCGATTATATCAAGCCACCACCGGGACACTGTTGATTCCTTATTTCTTCTTTATCATCCCTGGGCATTGGGTACTGGGCATTGGGCATCACGCATGCATGGCATTGGGTACTGGGCATTGGGCATCACGCATGCATGGCCAGAACGCATGCATGGCCAGAACGCATGCATGGCATTAGGCATTGAGCATTGGAAGCCCCATGCCAGGTATCCCTCTTTTGTCAAACCTGGATCAAAGCCCGATAGCGCAAGCGGGACGCGATAGCGTCCTTCTGTCGTTGCCTGAAATGACGCAAATTCGTCAAATTACCCCAAAGTGACAAAAGAGGGGTATAGCAGTAGGCATTTAGGTTAGGACGCTTTGATCAGGACAATAGGACAGGCGAGACGCCTGTCCTACGCCTTTTATCCCTGCGCCACTGATGTCCGCGCCCAATATGACTGCTGCTATATCCGAAAGAAAGGTTTTTACAAATACCCGACTTTAGACGGGTTTTGTATATATGTTTTCTTCCGGAAGTCAGAAATGTGTACAAATTGTTCACAATGCCCCCCATGCCAGAAGCCCCATGCCAGAAGCCCCATACCCCACCCCCAGTCACAAAAAAAGGGAGAGTCTTGGGCGACTCTCCCTGCCATCAGGGTGCATCTACATATCACAATATACTATTTGGGGGGTGTGGGGTGAAACCCCCAATTCATGCTTTTTGTCAAAAAACCCTGACAGAACAGGGGGCTTGGGGGCTAACCGTTCAACTTGCTCGCCAGCAGCTGGTTAGTCAGCTTCGGGTCAGCCCGCCCGCCCGTTTGCTTCATCACCTGTCCGACAAAGAAGCCCAGCAGCTTAGTTTTACCGGCACGGTACTGCTCCAGCTCCTTGGGACTCGCCGCCAGAACCCGATCAATAATTTCCTCCAAAGCGCCGGTGTCCGAGATTTGGATCAGCCCCTTGCTCTCCACGAGTTCCTGGGCAGATCCGCCCTTAGCCAGCAATTCCGGCAAAATGTCCTTAGCGATTTTACCGCTAATCGTACCCTGGTCTATCAGAGAAATCAGTTCCGTCAGAGTCGCCGGCGTCAAGGCAATTTCCCCGATGCCCAGTTTATTCTCCTTGAGGTACGCCGCGATATCGCCCATCACCCAGTTACCCGCTTGCTTGGCACCGGCACCCTGCGCCACCGCCGCCTCAAAATACTCCGCCACTTGCCGGTCATCTGTCAGCACCCGGGCGTCGTAGGCAGAAAGACCCAACTCGCTTTCATAGCGGTGGCGCTTGGACGCCGGCAGTTCTGGGAGTTGCGCCTTCCACTGCTGCTGCAGGGGGGCTCCCACCTCCACCGCCGGCAAATCCGGTTCCGGGAAATAGCGGTAATCGCTAGAGCCCTCCTTGCTGCGCATGCTGATCGTGCGCTGACTGCCTTCTTCCCACAGCCGAGTTTCCTGGACAATCCGCGAACCTGCTTCAATCGCTTTAATCTGCCGGTCGATTTCGTACTCAATCGCCCGCTGGATAGCACTAAAGGAGTTCATATTCTTAATCTCCACCTTAGTGCCAAACTTCTCTTCCCCAACCGGGCGCACGGAGATATTCACATCACAGCGCAGGGAGCCTTCCTGCATATTCCCGTCGCTGACGCCCAGATAGCGGAGGATGCGGCGCAACTCCTGGGCGTACTCAGCCGCTTCCGCCCCAGAGCGGATGTCCGGTTCCGAGACAATTTCCACCAGGGGAACGCCGGTGCGGTTGAAATCCACCAGAGAGTAGGCGGAACCCGAGAGACGATCGCTGCCGGCATGTACCAGCTTGCCGGCATCTTCCTCCATGTGCAGGCGCGTGATGCCTATTTTTTTGCGCGTCGGGTTCCCCGCCTCGTCAACCAGCTCAATTTCCAGCCAGCCGCCCTTAGCGATCGGCAAGTCGTACTGGGAGATTTGATAATTTTTCGGCAAGTCCGGATAGAAATACTGCTTGCGGTCAAACTTGCTGTGGGGGGCGATTTCGCAGTTGAGCGCCAGAGCGGCTTTCACGGCGTATTCCAGCACTTTCTGATTCAGCACCGGCAGCACCCCGGGCATTCCCATACAGACGGGACAGATATTCGTGTTTGGCGGCGTTCCAAACTCCGTCGAGCAGTTACAGAAAATCTTGGTAGCGGTGCTCAGCTGACAGTGGGTTTCCAGACCGATGATAGCTTCGTACTGAGTTTTTACCGGTGCGGCTGTGGTCATAACCTATCTACATTTCGGCTTTTTCATCCAATCCCTACTATTCTAGCCTGCCGGCGGCGCATTCCCCACCGGCTGCCCAAAACATACCCTGTCAAGTTGGCCATAAACCGGGTTTCTTTAAGAAACCCGGTTTCTCCCTCCCCATCAGCAGCGCCTTTGACGCTGCCAAATTTCTCCCCCACAATAGAACAGCACAATGCCGAACAGGCTAGCAGCAAGGTCTTCCATACTAGTCGAGCAGAGGGGGAAAATTGACTGCAACATTTCTTCAAATATCGTGATAGCGCCCAACAGAAATGGCCCCAGCGGGATGGGATAATTGCCCAAAGCCATCATGCGCCGACCTAGAACTCGGTGGCTTAACAAAGAAGCAATTCCGTATAAAATAAAATGCGCCCCTTTATCATCAGGAGTGCGCTGGAGTGCCGCAATGGGTAACTTTCCCATATCCGCTGAAACCATGAGGAAGAAGAGAAACGCGAAGTAGCCGGCGGAGACTAGAACCCAGACACGATTTGATGGCTTTATTGCGCCAACTTTCATAATACTCTTATCAGATAAAGATTCAGCATGGATGGGGCAAGAAACCGGGTTTCTTTTAGAAACCCGGTTTCTTGTGGCTCTCAAGCGTGGCGGTTAACTTCTTGTTGCAGCCAGGGGTCAACCGGCTGTCCGTCTTTGCGCCGCAGTTCAATCTCGATATCTATGACTCTACCGGAACCGGGGGGAGCCGGCTTTTGATGGAAAACAATCTCGTAGTTGGCTGGATCTTGATTGCGCTCCCGCAGCCAATCCTGCACCTTGATCGGGGCGAAAAATGACTGCCCTTCCGCAAACATGCGGGTAATTTGCATTTTGATAGTGAATGGTTCAAATCTGGGCATAACGCGGCTTGCAATTTTAGATGTTTTTTTCTATCTTTTGTTCCTGGGAACAGTTTGGGAGCGAGGGGGGGAAACAGGAAAAAGAGGGTGAAAACGAGGCAGAGCCTCTAGGAGTGCGTTCCCAGCTTGAGCTGGGAACGAGGGTAACTTTTGGGCTAAAGCCCAACTACGAACTTTTTTTGGGCTGAAGCCCAACTACGAACTTTTTTTGGGCTGAAGCCCAACTACGAACTTTTTTTGGGCTGAAGCCCAACTAC
>JALOOK010000514.1 GCA_025454445.1 Oscillatoria sp. Prado101
AGTCCCGGGGGAATCAGCAACAGACACAGCAGCGCCAGCAGCAAGGACACCCAGGAGAGCAAGCTCAAGACAGTCTTTTCCAATCCTGTCCTGTCCATGTCCTCTCCAAAAAAGACCAGGACCAGCCCCAACAGGGGAACGGGCACCCGCTCTACCCAAGCCCCAATCGTCTGCAACACCCATTCAGGGTTGCCAACAGCCCCAGCAGCTGGTGGAATCAAAACCTGAATAGCGTCCATTAACGCTAACACCAATAACCCGTAGCCTATCCAACGCAGCCTGTATATAGACTGCCCTTCTTCGCCTTGCGATCCAGTCATAAAATTAGCACTTTGAATGTGAGATTAATCGTATCCTATTGTCTCTCAAGGTGGCGGGAAAAGTGACGCGAAGCGCATCCCTTGGATTCCCCTCACCAAGAAAACTGCGCATTTCTTGGACTGTGCGGGCATCCCTTGCAGAAATCCGTCTCTCTAGAAATGGACATCACAGCTGAAATGCTGCCCCGTCTGGCAAATTTTGACAGTCCTCTCGCCTGGTTTGACACACGCCTTCTGGTACGCTAGCCTTGGGTGAACAAACTACTTCTTTTTTGTGCGTTCCCTATGCAACGGCTACTACTTATAAGTAATTATTCCGGAGAACGCACCCTACTGATTTTCCGGTTCATTTCGCAGAATACCGAACTGGCAAAAAATCCCAAAAATCGCTGCAGCAATCATCGAAAAGATTATAGAACCCTGCCCAAAGTGCCAGTATTCAAACGCTTTTTCAGTGGAGTGCGCCACCAGATAAGCCATGAGAGCCACCCGCACCACGTTCACCGCAAATCCCACTAATACTCCCACAACCGGCACTAAGATTTTCTGCTTCCTGTTTGTGGGGAACATAAATAAAAACAGAATGGCCAGCATCACCATCTGCACGATCACACTTAAGCCAGAACAGCCCGTCCCGACTTCTACACTCTTATTTGCCACACTTAAATAGGTACCTTGGCGAGATACTGCAAATCCAAAGTACCAAAGCAGCATCGCAGAAAATTTAGCCGTTAAGGTCGTTAAATCAATCGTCTTTACCAGAATCGCCGGTGCGGGAGAGAGAGCGGGAAAACACAGGATAAGCAGTTCCTGCCAATATTGCTTTAATCCTTTCACGCCAGAAACTGCCAGACCCAGACCCACAGCTGAAATTAAAGGTAAGAGGCGAAGAAACCATTGATATTTATATTGATATTGATATAGATACAAACTTTTTAGCAGTAACAAAACAATCAGAGTTCCGCCAAAAAATTTGGAGAAAACATCGCTTTTCAGATTGAGGGTGTCTCGCTTTTCCCACAGCAGGAAGGACGATGCCCCCCAAGCCAAAGCACTCGTGCCAAACAGCTCAACCATCTTAATTCTGTCTGCCAAATAAAGCTGGACAGCTATTAAACTTGCTGCTACACCCAGCACAAATAATTTCTGCTTTGGCACACTTTTGAGCCAGTCCATTTGAGTCATCGCAGCCCCCTGTTCGCAGTTTCAGCGGCCTCAAGGTTTAGTATTTGCTTCTTTAATCCCTAAAAGAAGGTCAGCTTATGCTGAGTTTCGCCGCCTATTAGTGGGGGTTGTAACCCCTGCTAGACCGGCACTCACACCATACTATCTTAAGTTGCCCCGATTGCTGCCCCACTTATCTACCGCGCCTTTGAGCCTGACCCCCCTCACGGTGGACTTTCCGTATAATTACACAGAAATCTTTCTCGCTTCTTTACAAAAGCTTCATAAAAGGCAGCCAGCACAGGGAGCCGCCATCATACCCGATGATGTGGCCAAACATGCCGGTGGGAGTGCCGACTGGGAGCATCCCACTTTGATAAAAATCTTCTCAGTGGCTCAGAGGGGGAACGCCTGTGACACGACGGGGTGAGGGGTGGGGGGAGAGGTGGGGGAGAAGTGGACAGAAAAAACCACACCTGTGCCAAGACAGTTCGGTTTACTTACCAAATAAAGACGCACCCTGCGGACTGTAGAGATGTAACGGATGTAAGTGGTTATGCAGGCACGCTAAAGCAGTTGGCCCCGATGGCCAACTGCTCTGACTGATGACTTGCAATTCTGTTTAAAAATCCCACGACCTTTTTTTTATGCGGTTTTGCGGTTCATGCGGCGACGAGCCATTACCATACCGCCGAACCCCAGGGCCAGACCGCCCATCGTGATTGGCTCGGGGACGGCTTCCGCATTGACGATGAAGTCATTGTAGTCGCGGTCGCCACCATCTGCCGCATCCTCGAAGCCAATTGTAATCCCTCCGCTAACAAACGGATTGGAAGACTTGTAGCTGCCAACGCCTGCCATTGCTTGACCGTCAGCTGTCTTAGAGCCTGAGGACCCAAACACGGCGTGCTGGAGTCCATAACGAGTATTTAAGGCTGTTGTCGAGTAGCGCGTCCAGGTGGACTGCCAGCCCTGGTTGAACAGACCCATGGTGTACACTTGATTGGCCAGGAACGTGAAGGACACCTGAGCCGACCCCGTCAAGTTGGCCGCTGTTCCCAAATAACCGGTCGCCTTGGCTGCATTGTTGCCAATGCTGTTGAAGTTAT
Organism: Oscillatoria sp. Prado101; assembly: GCA_025454445.1. Lineage (GTDB taxonomy): Bacteria > Cyanobacteriota > Cyanobacteriia > Cyanobacteriales > Oscillatoriaceae > Oscillatoria. The sequence continues at coordinate 2,594 of JALOOK010000514.1, forward strand.
TTGACCTCTGGCTTTCCTGGAACAGGGTGGCCACTTTCGCCCCTACCGTATTGCCATTGACCTCGTAGATCCCCAGGTTTGACAGGTTGGCCCCCGTGCTTTGGACGCGGCAGTTAGGGCAGACAGCAGTTTGGTTTTCATGGCAGGCACTCCTTGATTGAGGGTTAGATTTAAATACGACGCTCGCTTTATTTCCAGTATTACCTGTAAAAGTTTAATTACAACAGCCCGACGCACGACTTTACAGAATCTTCACACAACTCGCTGCTCCGAACAAGCTTTAACGTTCATATCTTATTTATAAAACACAGGTCTGGTTCAGGCAGTGATTTGTCTCACATTTGAAAGTGATTTCTATTGCTGCCGGTCTTTGGGATGCAAGACTGGAGTCAGTACAATTTCGTGATTGAGAGCGATTTTCCCGCTCTTATCTCAGCAATGTCGCGGAGATAGCGCAGGATTTCGAGCGCGTTGGTGGCGCACCCCACTTTTTCTTTTGAGGAAGACAGAGCACCGGCGGGTGGGAATGCCGGTGGCGCAGTCCCCCTCTGCTTCTAGGCGTACACCTTACGGTAGTAAGCCTGATACTCCTGGGACAGCAGGGGTTGCCACCAATCCTCGTGGGCCAAATACCACTCCACCGTGCGCCGCAACCCCTCTTCCACCGTTACTGAAGGAGTCCAGCCCAACTCAGTTTTAATCTTGGTGGCGTCGATGGCATAGCGCCGGTCGTGCCCGGGCCGGTCTTTGACAAAGGCAATCAGCTGCTGGCAAGGGCGCACCGGCAGCGAGGGGGCCAATTCATCCATCAGCCGGCACAGCATCCGCACAAGGTCAATATTTTTCACCTCATTATTGCCGCCTATATTATAGGTTTCCCCCGGCTGGCCACGGTGAATGGCGGCATCCAGGGCGCTGCAGTGATCCAGCACATACAGCCAGTCCCGAATATTCTGGCCATCCCCATACACCGGCAGCGGTTTGCCCAGCAGCATATTGACGCACATCAGGGGAATCAGCTTTTCCGGGAAATGGTACGGGCCATAATTATTGGAGCAATTGGTGACAATCGTGGGGACGCCGTAGGTGTGCCAGTAGGCGCGGGCCAAGTGGTCGCTGCCGGCTTTGGACGCCGAGTAGGGGCTGTTGGGCGCGTAGGGCGTCTTTTCCGTAAAGGCCGGTTCAACAGGCCCCAGGCTGCCGTAAACTTCATCTGTAGAGACGTGCAGGAACACTCCTGGGGGGGAATCGGGGAGGGTTTGCCTGTGGTGCCGGTAGGCTTCCAGCAGGGTGAAAGTGCCCACCACATTAGTTTGAATGAAGGCACCCGGCCCTAAAATCGACCGGTCAACGTGGGATTCTGCCGCAAAGTGGGCCACAGTGTCGAGGGCTTCTTCTCGCAGCAGGCTGTCAACCAGCGCCCGGTCGCAAATATCCCCGCCGACAAAGCGAAAATTCTCGCGCCCTTCCAAAGAGGCCAAATTGCGCCGGTTGCCGGCATAGGTGAGGGCGTCAAGCACCACCACTCGGTCTGCTGGGTAGCGTTCGCACCAGTAGTGGACAAAATTCGAGCCAATAAATCCCGCACCGCCAGTCACCAGTAACCGCCGGGGATTCTGCTGTTCGCTCTCGCTTGGCTTACCTGTCATAAGAGATAATAGCCTCAACTTCAATCCGCATAAACGCCCTGCAGCGCCCGGGGTCGGGATAAAAATACCTTGTCTGGATACAGGGCGAGAGCGGGCACCGGCAAGAGGGCGGATGGCCACATTCGACCGCACCAGAAGCTTTTCCAAATTATAGCCGGTTTCGGCCCGCTCCGCCGCCGCGTCGCACTAGCTGCGAACAGCAGTCAGAGTTTCAGCCCCTGTCAAAACCTATGATTAAAACAGCTGTGAGTGGTGAGGGAAGATATTGTGGCGAAACCAGACATGGAGGCTTTGGCGAAAGGGGGCGATCCGGCTGCGATTGCCTTTGCGCTCAACCAGGGGTTGCGATCTCAGGGCGTCACGGCGACAGCACTGCGCAAGGATCGCTGCTTGCACATCCTTCTAGATAGCGCTTCTGTGCCGGCTCAACAAGCTTGCGTCGATTATATTCGGGACCGGCTGCACAGCCTCGGCGTGACATCCATCCCCACAGTCAAAGTCTACGGGCGACAGACAGATCAGCCAGTGCCGGCTTGGACTGCAGAGTTTGAGTTAAGGGCTGGCATTTGGGCTAAACTGCGCTCCATCTGGGCGCAGCCCCAGAAAAAGCCTCTGACTGGCCGCAACCAGCCCCCAACCCCTGCCAAAAACAATACTAAGTGGCTGTTTCTGTGCGTGGGAACCGCCAGCTTTTTCCTGGGCACCGGCACAGTCTTTGTCAGAAGCTCTCAACAATACAGCCGTTCCGCCCAAATTTCCAGCATCACTCAGAACCGGGCAGAGCAGCCGGCTCTCTTTGAAACCCCCTTCCAGCCACCGGCACCGCCAACCCGCCCTCGAGCAGGGGAAACTCTCGGCGAAATGGTTTCGGCTCAATTCAGTCCGCCAGAACCCTCCAGCAAAAACCCTGACAGACAGGCGTTAGAACTACAGCCAAAAAAGGATAAAAAAGCTTATTTTGCCGGCAGCTTCATGAAGGCTGCAGCAGTCGTCGCGCCCGACGCTACCGCAACCTCTATTACCATAAAAGCCGTTGGCGACATCATCCCCGGCACCAACTATCCTTACAGCAAACTGCCCCAGAACGAGCGGGTTCTGTTTCAGTCTGTCAAAGCCCACCTGCAAGGCGCTGATCTCCTGTTTGGGAACTTTGAAAGTACCTTGACAAACTATCCTTATTCTGCTAAGAATACCGGCACAGGCAGGTCTTTTGCCTTTCGCACGCCTCCGAGTTACGCCCAGCTGTTGAAGTCAACTGGGTTTGACGTTTTGAACGTGGCGAACAATCATTCTGGGGACTTCTTCGAGCGGGGGTTTGAAGACACTTTCAAAAATATCGAAAAAGCCCGGATGAAGGCAGTCGGCAAGAAAGGGAAAATCCTTTACATGACGGTTAAAGGCGTGCGGGTGGCTTTTATCGGGTTCAGCAACTATGACTTTCACAACTCCATCCTCGACTTGCCGGCGGCAAAAAAATTGGTGGCTGAAGCAAGAAAAAATGCTAGTATCGTCGTGATATCCGTGCATGCCGGTGCGGAGGGAACGGGCGCGATGCGGGTGCGAAATCAACAGGAAAGCTTTTATGGCGAGAATCGGGGAAACATGGTTCTCTTTTCCCGCACTATGATTGATGCTGGAGCGGATTTGATTTTGGGACATGGCCCGCACGTCCCCAGAGCGGTAGAATTGTACAAGGGAAAACTGATCGCCTATTCGCTGGGTAATTTTTTAGGATACCGCAGCCTGTCAACTGTGGCAGAACTGGGCTACTCGCTGATTTTGCAGGTTGAGCTGAACGCTGAGGGGGATTTTGTTTCCGGAAAGATTGTGCCGGTTCACCTGGATGGGCAAGGGATACCCTACATCGACCAATATTTTCGCAGCGTGCAGCTGATTCGCAATCTGACTCAAAGTGATTTTCCTAAGACTGCGCTGAGGATTGAAAGAAATGGTAAGATAGTGAAAAAGCCTGAGAGCTGATTTGTTAGAAACCGGGTTTCTTGAAGAAACCCGGTTTCTTGTGGTCAGGCGAGACGCCGGTGCTGCAAGAGGCGCAGGCGTTCTGGCCGGTGCGACAAGAGGC
>JALOOK010000087.1 GCA_025454445.1 Oscillatoria sp. Prado101
AGAGTTTCTGGACATGGCCATTAAGGTGGCGGAAAAATTGGGCCAAATTCACGCCGCCAATATCGTCCACAAGGACATCAACCCGTCCAATATCGTCCTCAACCTAGAAACCGGCGATCTCAAAATCATCGATTTTGGGATTTCCACGGATATGAGTACAGAAAATCCCACCTTTCGCAATCCCAATGTGCTGGAAGGCACCCTCGCCTATATTTCGCCGGAACAAACCGGTAGGATGAACCGCAGTCTGGATTACCGCACAGATTTTTACTCCCTAGGCGCAACCTTTTATGAGGTGATCACCGGCACCCTGCCATTTACCGCCACCGACGCAATGGAGCTGGTACACTGCCACATTGCCAAGATGCCGGTGCCGCCCCATGCTGTTGGGATTCCCAAAGCTGTTTCAGACATTATAATGAAATTGCTAGCCAAAACTGCAGAGGATCGATACCAGAGTGCCTGGGGGATTAAAGCTGATTTAGAGGAGTGCCTGTCACAGCTGCAAGAAACCGGCTGTATTTCAGAGTTCCCGCTGGGGCGGCACGACTGTTCCGAAAAACTGCAAATACCGCAAAAACTGTACGGCAGAGATCGCGAAAGAGAAATCTTACTGGCGGCGTTTGACAGGGTGAGCTTGGGAACCTCAGAGATGATGCTGGTGTCCGGATATTCCGGCATTGGCAAATCAGCGCTCGTCCAGGAAATATACAAACCCATTACCCGACAGCGCGGCTATTTTAGCGCCGGCAAATTTGACCAGTACCAGCGGAATATCCCCTACTCAGCAGTTGTCAGCGCCTTTTCTGCCTTAATCCGGCAACTGCTCACTGAAAGCGAAGCCGAATTGCGCCGGTGGAAAGACAAACTCCTGGCTGCATTTGGCCCAAACGGGCAAATTATTATTGACGTGATTCCGGAAGTTCAGCTGATTGTCGGGCGACAGCCGGCTGTCCCAGAATTAGCCCCAGCGGAGTCACAAAACCGCTTCAATCTCGTCTTTCAACACTTCATCCGCGTCTTTTGCCAAAAGGATCACCCCCTGGCGATCTTCCTCGACGATTTGCAGTGGGCGGATTCCGCCACCCTGAAACTGATTGAATTGATGATGCGGGATGAAGAGCTCAGCTATTTGTTGCTGATTGGGGCTTATCGCGACAACGAAGTCAGTCCGGCACACCCCACTATTATTACTATTGAGGGATTGCGGGAAGAAGGAGTGCCGATCAGCGAGATTTCCCTAGCGCCACTGAACGCCAAACAGATATCCCAGCTAATTGCCGAAAGTTTGGGCAGCGACTTGGAAACCGTCAAACCCCTGGCTAAACTGGTGCTGGGAAAAACCCAAGGCAACCCCTTCTTTGTGAATCAGTTCCTCAAGACGCTGGCGCAGGAAAAACTGCTCGTGCGGGATGCCGGTTCCAGAGAGTGGCTGTGGGATGTCTCTCAAATCGAGGCCACAAATATCACTGACAATGTGGTAGAGTTGATGGTTGGCAAATTGAAAAAACTGCCAGAAGCCACCCAGCAAGTTTTGCGCTTAGCCGCGTGCGCCGGCAACCGATTTGATTTGCGCACCCTTTCTATTATACACGAAAAAACGCCAGCAGACACCTTTCAAGACATCGCCCCCGCCATTCAAGAAGGGCCGGTTGTCCCGCTTTCCGATCTCTCAGTCACCGAAGGCGCGGACGCAATTAACTCGCCCCTGACTGTACTCGATTATAAATTCCTGCACGACCGCGTGCAGCAAGCAGCCTACGCCCTGATTGACGAGGATGCCAAACGGGCAGTTCACCTCAAAATTGGGCGGCTGCTGCTGCAGAACATCCCCAGAAGTGAGCTGGGGGCGAAAATCTTTGAAGTCGCCGACCACCTGAACTTGGGCCAAGACTTGATAGAAGAGCGCGGCGAAAGAGTGGAATTAGCCCGCTTGAATTTAGAAGCCGGGAAAAGAGCCAAAGACGCCACTGCTTACGCCGCCTCCCTGGAATATTTAAAAGCCGGCATTGCTTGCTTGTCAGGGGATTGCTGGGGAGAGGATTACCAGCTGGCTTTGGCCTCCTACAGGGAGCTGGCCGAGGTAGAATATTTAAACGGTAATTTCCAGGAGTCCGAAGCCTTAATCGAGCTAATTTTGCAAAACCTAAAGTCGGATCTGGAAAAAGCGGAGATTTACAACCTGCTGCTCGTTCAGTACACCATGATTGCCCGATACGAAGAGGCGATAGAAACGGGGCGAAAGGCGCTGGCGCTGTTAGGCGTTGACTTGCCAGAAACCAATTTGCAGGAGGCGCTAGCCGCCGAAATCGCCCTGGGCAAAGAAAACTTAGGCGGGAGAGAAATTGCTTCCCTCATAGACTCGCCAGAAATCGCCAGAACAGAAATGAAACTGGCGGTACAATTATTAGTAAATACGGACCCGCCGGCTTATTTTGCAAAACAAGAGCTGTACCCGGTTATCGTCTCCAAAGGAACCAACATTTCCCTGAAATACGGTAATATAGCCGAGTCCGCTAAGTCATTTGTCACTTACGGGATTGTCCTGGGCTCGATTTTAGGGGACTATCGAGCCGGGTATGAATTTGGCCAGCTGTCGGTGAGAGTCAGCGAAAAATTCCGCGACTTTACGCAGAAGTGCAGCGCCTGTTTGGTGTTTGCCGGTCACTTGAATCACTGGGTGAAGCATATCAAATACGCGGAGGCGATTTTCAATGAGTCCTATCAAGCAGGTTTAGAAGTTGGGGAGTTGCGGCACTCAGGATACGCGCTCGAACATCAATTGCGCTACCTCTTCTATCAAGGGAAAAATCTGGAGTATCTGGCGGCTAATGTTCCCAAATTCTTGCAGTTCAGCGAAAAGACCAAAAACCAGTGGGCCACAGACGGCATGCTGGGCTTTCAAATCGCCCTGTGGAATTTAACGGGCAGGACTTCGGGAAAATTTGATTTCCGGATTGAAGAGCTGAGCGATACAGAGTTTTTGGCAAACTGCCGATCTCACAACAGTTTTGCGTGGCTGTGCACCTACAATATCTTTAAATCCCAGATACTCTACCTTTACGGCCAGCTATATGAGGCGCTAAAACATTCCTTAGAAGCTGAAAAATACATCTCGTTTGTTTTGGGTCACTTCCAGAGTTCGGAATATATTTTTCATTCGGCGCTCATCCTGGCCGGTCTTTATCCAGAAGCCCCTGCAGAGCGGCGACAGGAATACTGGGATAAACTGCAATCCCATCAAAAGCGGATGAAGATTTGGGCGGATTTCTGCCCTGAGAATTTCGCGCACAAATATCTGCTAGTCGCGGCGGAAATGGCCCGCATTTCTGGGAGAGGGGAAGAGGCGATGGACTTGTACGATCGCGCCATTCTGTCGGCTCGCGAAAATGAATTTATCCAGAATGAAGCCTTAGCCAATGAACTGGCGGCGAAGTTCTGGCTGGCGAAAGGCAAACCGGAGTTCGCCCAAATATACCTGAGGAAGGCGCACTACGGCTACCAGCTGTGGGGTGCCAAACGCAAAGTTGAGGATTTGGAAGAACTTTACCCCAACTTGCTCGGCAAAAAGCCAGCAGCTGGCGTGCAAGACGCCGCCATCCCGACTACGGTTACCTCCACGGGGCGCAGTACGAGGGTGCTGGATTTATCCACCGTTATGAAAGCGGCGCAAGCCATTTCTGGGGAAATTGTGCTGGACAAGCTGCTGGCGAAATTGATCGAGCTCGCCATCGAGAATGCCGGCGCTCAAAAAGGCTTCCTTATTTTATCACAAAACGGTCAACTTTTGATAGAAGCGGAAGGGGAAGTGGATGGGGAAGTGCGAGTTCTGCAATCGACGCCGGTGGGCACCAGTCCGAATCTGCCAGAAGAGATCGTCAATTATGTCGCCCGCACGCAAGAAAATCAGGTCTTAAATGATGCGGCACGCGAGGGAATATTCACCACAGACGCTTATATTGCGGCGAAGAAGCCCAAATCAGTATTGTGCGCCCCCATCCTTAACCAAGGTAAACTCACCGGCATATTTTACCTGGAAAATAACCTGACTGCCGGTGCGTTTACCCCCGCCCGACTGGAAGTAGTAAAAATTCTATCTTCGCAAGCGGCGATTTCCATTGAAAACGCCCTCCTCTACCGCACCCTGGAGCAAAAAGTAGAAGAGCGCACCGCCCAGCTCGCCGACGCCTACCGGGAAATCACGCAGCTTAACGAGCGGCTAAAAGCTGAGAATATGCGGATGGCGGCGGAACTGGACATCACGCGCCGGTTGCAGCAGATGATTTTGCCCAAACAAGAAGAACTGCATCAAATCCCCGAACTAGACATTGCCGGCTTTATGCAGCCCGCAGACGAGGTGGGCGGCGACTACTACGACGTGCTGCAGAAAGACGGGCAGGTTAAAATAGGGATCGGGGATGTTACGGGGCATGGCTTAGAAAGCGGTGTGCTAATGATTATGGTGCAAACAGCAGTGCGCACCCTGATGGAAGTTGAAGAAACCGACCCCAAAAAATTATTGCACGCCCTTAACCGGACAATTTATAATAATGTACAGCGGATGAATTCCGATAAAAACCTCACCCTAGCCTTGCTGGACTGCTGTCAGGGAACTCTGCGCTTGAGCGGACAGCACGAAGAGATGATTGTCGTGCGCTCTGGCGGGAAGGTAGAGCGAATTGATACAATGGATTTAGGGTTCCCCATTGGGCTGGAAGCAGATATTGGCGATTTCATCGCCCACACAGAGGTGCGGTTAAACCCGGGAGAAGTGGCGGTACTCTATACCGATGGGATTACCGAAGCGGAAAATCAGGACGGGGTGCGTTACGGGCTAGACCGGCTCATTGAGGCAGTCAGCCGCAACTGGCACTTGTCAGCCGCACAAATCAAGCAGGCGGTTATTGACGACCTGCGCCGGCACATCGGGGAACAAAAAGTTTTCGACGACATCACCTTGGTGGTGTTAAAACAAAAGTAGCAAGGGGGAGCGCTGATCGCTAAATGCCATGAACAATTAGCTGAAGCTGTAATTGATTATTACCCCAGGTACTTGTTGAGTGTAAAGTTTCAAAAAAATCCCCGTTTTTGCTAAGAATATGACAGAGATATTCGGAGAGTTTGAGAGCGACATGCCTGTGACGCCAGAATACTTGATTATTGGATTTTCGCCAAGTTCCATCCCGCTCAAGCACCGCTGGCGAAACAATGGTCTGTCTGCAGATTTTCTGGCAGACTACTTGACAACTTTCTTCCTTGGCGATCCTGACGATACCAGCGCCATCTAAAGGCAAGCGGAAGTCAAGAGCGCTGTTAGCTTTATCGCCAACGAGCTGCTGGAGAATGCCATGAAATTTAGCGACGAAACATGGCAGCGCCCGATCAGCATTCAGCTGCACTTGAGTCAGGAGAGGATTGTGTTTGTTACCACCAACACCATTTCACCGCAAGCAGTAGATAAGTTTCAGGGATATATCCAGGATCTGATCGATTCCGACCCGGCGGATCTGTATATCCGCCAGCTTGAAAAAAATGCTGCCGACGAAACCAGCACCGCTTCTATGTTAGGCTATCTGACTATGATCCATGATTATATGGCTAAAATAGGGTGGAAGTTCGAGACTGTCCAAAATGACCCGGAAGTCATCACTGTTACCACAATGGTGCAGCTAAAGGTCTAAACTATAAGGGACAGCCCATCTGAGGAGCCAATAAAAGCGATGGAGATCAAAACCGAAGATTACAGCATCTGGTACGTTCCGGCAACGGCGACCGTCATCTGCCAGGGGTCACTGAGGCTGAGCGGGATGGACGAATATGTGCCCATTGTGCAGTTGCTCAATGATGCTATCGAAACACAGCCACCCCAGCTGACGCTCAACCTCCAGGAGCTAGAATTTCTCAACAGTTCCGGGATCAACGTCCTGTCGAAGTTTGTGATCAAGGTGCGCCAGACCGGAAATATTAATCTGATGGTGCGGGGGTCTAGAAATATCCCCTGGCAGGGTAAGTCCCTGAAAAACTTGCAGCGCCTGATGCCTTCTTTGCAGCTGGAATTAGAATAACCCAAGTTGCTACTTATAAGTCTAAGCGTCCAGATACCCCCTTTCCCCCCCTTAAAAAGGGGGGCTTTGAGAATGCCACGGGGGGCCGCCCCTACAGGCTGTGGGCCATTACATATTTAGGGGCGGGTTCACCCGAGATGAAAGCGGGTAGTTTTGCATGTCTGTAAACCCGTCCCTAGAAACCGGGTTTCTTTAAGAAACCCGGTTTCTGAACCGGTTTCTCACTGCCTGCCGGCAGTGGGGGCCAGAAACCGGGTTTCTTCTCTAGGAGAGTCGAGCGCTAAGCCGTCAAGCTGCTAAATTTAGAGGATCACAGCCAGCCTCAGGGCGGGATTACCACTCTGTTGGGGGTTGCTTGCTTTCCGGATCGCGGCCAAAGCTGCTCCGCCCCGATCCGAGCCGAGGCGTGCGGCGCTCTACCGGGCGTGCGGCGCTCGGACGCGACCGTCTGGTGACAGCGGACTCGCTCAAGCCCCTGTAGCGGCTTCCGATTGCCGGTGCTATTACAATAAAAATTTTTAGAGGGTGTATCCTTGGTAAACTCTAGGAGATCGCGGTACTTTTGTCAAGGCGCACAATCAACGAGCGATGCAGGAAGAACAACCGTCAACAGAACAGCTATTGCTAGAAATAGAAAGGCTGCGCCAGGAAGTGGAACAGTTAAAGCAGGAAAAAACTGACCTGGAAATCTTGCTGGAAATGACCACCGAACACTCCGATGTCGTTGAAGCTGAACTGCACAACAAGGCACTGGAAGCGGTGCGCGAAAGCGAGAAGAAGCTGGCCCAATTCCTGGAAGCCATGCCGGTGGGCGTGTTCGTTGCTGATGCCACCGGCAAGCCCCACTACGCCAATCGCGCCGCGCAGCAGCTGCTGGGCAACAGTGTCCTGCCTGATGTTCAACCGGCACAATTGCCAGAGATTTATCACGTCTATATGGCGGGAACCGACCGGCTGTACCCGGAAGACAAATTGCCGGTGGTGCGGGCGCTCAGCGGCGAAAGTGCGCTCGTTGAAGATATGGAACTCCGCCAAGGAGACCAAATTATCCCCCTAGAAGCTTGGGCAACCCCAATCTTTGATGAAAAGGGCAGTGTTGCTTATGGGATAGTCGTCTTTCAAGACATCACGCCGCGCAAACAGGCGGAAGCCGAGCGACTTCGCTTCACCTCGGAGCTGGAAGCCAAAAATGCCGCCCTCGAACAGCTAGACAAGCTCAAAGACGAGTTTCTCGCCAACACATCCCACGAACTGCGCACCCCGCTCAATGGCATTATTGGCATTGCCGAGTCTCTGATCGATGGCGCTACCGGCACACTCCCTGAAAAGACGCTTTCCAACCTGGCGATGATTGTCTCCAGCGGCAAAAGATTGGCATCTCTCGTCAACGACATCCTGGATTTTGCTAAACTAAAACACCACAATCTCGAACTGCAAAAGATGCCAGTGGGGGTGCGAGAAATTGCTGATGTCGTTATAGCGCTCAGCCAGCCCCTCGCCCGCAATAAACCTTTACAGATCGTCAACATAATCAGCCCCGATTTGCCGCCGGCAGATGCCGATGAAAATCGAGTGCAGCAGATTATGCACAACCTCGTCGGGAATGCCATTAAGTTTACTGATGCCGGCATTATAGAAGTGTCAGCTGAGGTGGTAGACAAATGTCCGGGTGCGCGAGTGTGCGGGTGCGACCGGCATAATAAAGAATACCTCTGCCCCTCCCCGTGTCCCCCCCTGTCTCCCTCTTACTTATCAATTACCGTTTCCGACACCGGCACCGGCATCCCCACTGACAAATTAGACCGAATTTTTGAATCCTTTGAACAAGCAGACGGCTCTACCGCACGCCAGTACGGAGGCACCGGCTTGGGGCTGGCCATTAGCAAAAAGCTAGTGGAGTTGCACGGGGGTGAAATTTGGGTGGAGTCAGCGCTGGGGCGAGGTTCGCGGTTTACTTTTACCCTGCCGGTGGCAGAGGAAAAGAAGGCGCAAAAAGCAACAACCAAAAAGCCGGAACAAATTGTCTCTTCTGTCGTCAATTCCCAACCCCCCCTCACCGGCTCCGAAATTTTAACCCATTCTAGCGGACAGTTCAAAATCCTGATTGTCGATGACGAGCCGGTGAATCTTCAGGTGCTAGTCAACTATCTTTCCCTGCACAACTATACCACAGCTCGCGCCTCCAGCGGGCGGGAGGCGCTGGAAATCATACAGCAGGGTTTCCAGCCGGATCTCGTCTTGCTCGATGTGATGATGCCGCGCATGACCGGCTATGAAGCTTGCCGGCAAATCCGCCAGCTGTTTCCCGCCTCAGAACTGCCGGTGGTGTTGCTCACCGCCAAAAATCAAGTTTCAGATTTGGTGCAGGGATTCCGCGCCGGTGCCAACGATTACCTGACCAAACCCATCTCCAAAGACGAACTGATCGCCCGCATAAAAACCCACATCCAGCTCTCCAAAATCAACCAGGCATACGGGCGCTTCGTGCCGCACAATTTCCTGCGCTTCCTCAACCGAGAAAGCATTTTGGATGTCAAAATCGGCGATCAAGTGCAGAAAGACATGACAGTTCTATTTTCCGACATTCGCTCGTTTACCGCACTGTCGGAAGGAATGACGCCGGAAGAAAACTTTAATTTTATCAACTCCTACTTAAGCCAGGTGAGCCCGGTGATTCGCACGCACAGAGGCTTTATTGATAAATACATCGGTGACGCCATCATGGCGCTGTTTCCCGAAACCCCCGAAGACGCTTTGAAAGCCGCCATCGAGATGCAAAAACAGGTTTCCCTCTACAACCAGCACCGGCAGCAGAGTGGCTACCCCCCGATCTCCATTGGCATTGGGTTGCACACCGGCAGTTTAATGCTGGGCACCGTCGGAGAAGAGCAGCGGATGCAAACCACCGTAATTTCCGATGCCGTCAATCTGGCGTCGCGCCTGGAAGGTTTAACGAAGCTCTACGGTGCCGGCATCGCCCTCAGCGGGCAGACCTTAATCAGTCTCGACCAAATCACCAAATACCATTACAGATTTTTAGGAAAAATTAAAGTCAAAGGCAAAAAAGAATCTGTTTCAGTCTTTGAAGTTTTCGACGCAGATCCCCCCGATATTCTGGCCATAAAGCACCAAACACGCACCCTGTTTGAGCTTGGCATTTTACTGTATCACGAGAGAAACTTCGCTACAGCCTTTCAAATCTTTAAGGAAATTTTACAACTTAATAGAAGCGACAGAGCCGCTACCTTTTACGTCAAGCGCTGCCGGCATTTTCTCACAGGCGAGATGCCGGTGGAGTGGGAGGGGATGGAGGTTGTAGGTGAGAAATTATAGAAATCGCATCATCGCATTGGGCATCGGAAATTGGGCATTGGGAATTGAGCAGGGGAGCGGGGGAAATTGCCAATGCCCCATGCCAGAAGCCCCATGCCCTATGCCTCATGCCCTATGCCGGTTTTAGCCGCATCAGCCACCTGCTCCACTTCATCTTGCGCCAGCCTCTCCAAAATCGAGCGGGCGTTTTCTCCGCCTAGGCGTGCCAGGGCTTGCGCCACCCTGTAGCGAATCTGCCAATCCGCGTGCGCCGCATGGGGAATCAGCAGCGGCACAGCCCGCACATCGCCCAATTCCCCCAAAGAACTAATGGCAGCCATTCTGATAAGTTCTTCTCCGGCACTCAGGGCATTTTCCAACAGTTCAAACGAGCGCCGATCGCCCAGTTCTCCTAGCGCCGCCACGATACTGAACTTAACCAGCCACTCGGGAGTGGTTTCGTACAGGTGTTGCAAGTCTTCAAAAGCTTCTGTTAACTGCAACCCGCCCAAAGAATCAGCCGCTGCCGCCTGGACATCCGGTTCCGGATCGTTGAGCAAGCGCTCCCGAAGCAGGGTAAAAGTCGTCTGTAAATCTTGACGCCCCAGCGACGCCATTTGCGATACCGCTGCGTACCGAACGCGGGGGCTGCTGTCAGAAATGGCAGTTTGGGCTAGCTCGAAAGCGCGAGCCGGTTCTAGCTGGCGCAATTGGTTAACCGCTCGGATGCGATCCCCCAAATCATCCGAACTCAGCAGCTGCCTGACAGATTCAGGAGTAATGCTCATTTTCTCAATAATTTAACCTAAGTTGCTAGTTATAAGTATAAGCAATCGAGCTCCCCCTTCCCCCCTCGTTAAAAAGGGTGGGAGTCTGAGAAACCGGGTTTCTGAATAAATCTCTCGGGGGAGATGCAAAAGTTTTTCCAGAAACCCGGTTTCTGAGTGGGAGCATTATTCAGCCTCACCAGCCGCCATTGCTCGCACAATATCCCCACGGGTGAGGATACCAATCACATGGCCCGCGCTGTCGATCGCCGGCAAACGGTTAATCCCGCGATCGTGCATCAGCTTGGCAGCCTCTCGCAGGGGTTTATCCGGTGTCGTTGTGATCGCCCCCTGGCTCATCACTTCCCCAACCGTTTGCCCGAGCGCCTTGTGCAGCTCTCGCTCGTAACGGGCTGGATTTTCCAGAAATATCACGCTGTCGAGCAGCATGATATACGGCGGGGGAGTCGCCCCTGTTTCCCGCCACATCAAATCAGTCTCAGAAATAATGCCCACCAACTTGCCGCCACTGTCCACCACCGGCAAACCGCCTATGCGGCGTTCTGCCAAAATCTGGATCGCCTCCTGGAGAGGAGTCTCGGGCCGCACCACAATCGGATCGCGGGTCATCACATCGGCAACTGTCTTGGGCATGCTGAAGGCAATTTGCTACAGAAATCCACTGCCCTCTAATCCTACACCTCTGTGGGGGCACCGGCACCCGCACCCGCACAGACCGCCAGCTTCCAATCGTTACAATCAGAAATGTAAAGATTCATGTAGCCCCCACTCAATGGCACAAGCGGACAGCGACCAAAAGCACCCAGAGCCAAAATACCGCTGCGTCACAGTTTGCCAGCACACTTCCTGCCAGCGAAACGGATCGGCAGAGGTGCTGCAAGCATTTCAAGATTCTCAAACACCGGAATTCGCGGTCAGCCCCAGCGGCTGCCTGGGCCAGTGCAGCTCCGGGCCCACGGTGCGCGTCAGTC
>JALOOK010000515.1 GCA_025454445.1 Oscillatoria sp. Prado101
TAGGGCTAAAGCCCTACTACAAACCTTTTAAACTTTCTCCACTGCAAAGGAGCCGTTAGGGCTAAAGCCCTACTACAAACCTTTTAAACTTGCTCCACTGCAAAGGAGCCGTTAGGGCTAAAGCCCTACTACAAACCTTTTCCCAGGCTCCGCCTGGGAACGAGGCAACCAGGGCAAGCCGGTAGGGCTAAAGCCCTACTACAAACCTTTTGGGCGTTCGCTGTTTTTAAAGCGTGGGCTTGGGGATAAAATTCCTCCTTGTGAAATCGGACACATACTTTTCTATTAACCCTCGCTCGACAGGAGGAAAAGCAATCTCTGTGCCGGCTAATCCTGAAAGGACATTGGTAAAGTCGAACTCAGGTGGTTTCTTAGCTCCCTCCATGTTCTTTTCAGAAAAAATAGGCACGAGGGACTGCAACACTTCGCTGGAAGAGACTTGATTATTTCGGATGAGGTGCGAGCGCCACTCTTTATAGGAAACCTCTTCTAGAGGGTAGCCCAAATCCCGAATCCAG
The DNA here is from genome assembly GCA_025454445.1 of Oscillatoria sp. Prado101. GTDB lineage: Bacteria > Cyanobacteriota > Cyanobacteriia > Cyanobacteriales > Oscillatoriaceae > Oscillatoria. Next base: position 519 of record JALOOK010000515.1, read on the forward strand.
TTAAACAGCTCATTGAGCGGAGTGGGCTTGGGGTTGACCAAGTGAAACGCTTGGCCCAAACACTCTGTCTGTCGCGAGAGATGGATGATAGCACGGCTCATATAGTCAGCCGGAATAATGTTTTCTACCCAAAAGTCAAGTTTGGGCACCATTCCTAACTGAATGCAGCCGGGAATGAATTTGGACAAGAAATCGTCGGGATTGCAGATCCCTGTTTGGCTGTGTCCTAAGATTCGGCTGGGCCTGTAGATACAAACCGGCAGTCCGCGATCGCGCGCGTTCATCACCAACTTCTCCGCTACCCACTTACTGGCGGCATAGCCATTATTAATATCTGGGCTGTGCTCCAGGGGGTCAGATTCGTCAACGCTCTTCATTTCATAATAAGCGGGTGCAGAAAAAACCGAAAGCGTTGAAATGTAATGGACAGGCTTGAGCTTGACTTCGCTGGCCAATCGCAAGACTTCCTGCGTTCCTAAAACATTGGCCGGTTTGAGAGTTGAGTAAGGATAAAGTGCATTCACCAACGCCGCATTGTGATAAATGGTATCAATCTGGCTGGCAAACTCTTGAAACCGCGCTGCAGAAAGACCCAGCAAGGTTTTGGACAAATCTCCCACCACCGGCACAATCCTGGAACTGAAAGCTTCCTTCCAAAGGTGGAACGATGCCATCTGGCGGCTCAGTTTCTGAAGGGCCTGTTTTTCGTTGGCTGAACGGATCAGGCAATAGATATAAGCCTGAGTCTGTTCCAGGAGTTCGTAAAGTAGATAAGTTCCAAGAAAGCCACTGGCTCCAGTCAGCAATATACTCTTGGGTTCGCTCGTATCTGTAAAAGATACACCCCGAGACTGAATGGTTGGGTCTAAAACTGCTTCCGCCTTTAAATCCCAGTGTGTGTGGGCGGTAATTGTAGCAGGGTTTTGAACGGTGGAGGCAATTGTCGCTGCTAGCTCAGCCACAGTAGGGTTCTCAAACAGCTGGCGCAAGGGCAACTCAATTTTAAATGCTGCCCGCAGTTGAGACATGAGTTGAGTGGCTTTTAAGGAGTGCCCTCCCAGGTCAAAGAAGTTGTCGTTAATTCCCACCAGCTCAAGATTCAGAACTTCAGCCCAAATGCAGGCTAGCTTTTCCTCAATTGCAGTGCGAGGGGCGACAAAAGATCCGTCCAGTTCGGGACGCAGATCGGGTGCGGGTAGGGCGCGGCGATCTACCTTGCCGTTGGGTGTCAGCGGCAGCGCTTCCATCAGCACAAACGCGCTGGGAACCATATAGTCGGGCAGCTTTTGTTTCAGGGAGTCGCGCAGGTAACCACTCAGCGTGCGCTGTAACGTTTTCCACTTTTCTTGAGTGTCCAACAGATAGGCTGCGCTTTGGTTAGAAACGACATAAGCGATGAGGCGCTTGTTGCCAGGAGTGTCTTCTCGGCAAACAACTGCCACTTCTCGCACGTCAGGGTGTTGGCCTAATGCGGCTTCTATTTCCCCAAGTTCGATGCGGAAGCCGCGAATCTTAACTTGCTGGTCAATCCGACCGAGATACTCAATCTGACCGTCCGGGAGGTAGCGCACTTTGTCGCCGGTTTTGTACAGCCGCGCTCCTGGTTCATTGCTAAAAGGATCGGGAATAAATTTCTCACCTGTCGCTTCCGGACGCCCCAGATACCCGCGAGCCAAACCCGCACCGCCGATGTGCAATTCCCCAGCCACCCCAATCGGCACAGGTTGCAGGTTGCTGTCGAGAACATATAGGGTGTAATTCCCCAGGGGAGTTCCAATGGGCACTGCGGCGCAATCCGGATTTGCAGCCAGAACTTCAGACAGCACACAGCAAGTTGCCGTGACAGTTGTTTCCGTTGGCCCGTAGGCGTTGAGCAATTGCGGGGGGGCCGGCAGATTGGCCACACAACGCTGCCACAGCTTTAAGGTTTCTGGCATCGCTTGCTCTCCCCCAATAATCACCAGGCGGACAGATTCTGGAAGTGTTTCTTCTGCTGCAGCCAACTCTACCATCAATTGATGCCAGTAGGATGTCGGCAAATTCAGCACGCTTAATTTCCAGTCGCGGCAGCTTTGCGCAAACTGACTTGCAGACACGATCATCTCCTCGGTTCGCAGCACCAGGGTTGCGCCACTGGTCAGGGAAGAATAAATCTCTTCCGCCGCCACATCAAAGGCAATGGTAGCAAACTGGAGGAGCCGGTCGGAATGTGAAATCTTGTATTTCGCTTTGACCGCCTCAATGCAATTGACAATAGACCGGTGCTCAATCATCACCCCTTTGGGCTGTCCGGTAGAGCCGGAGGTGTAAATAACATAGGCCAAGTTATTCGGTTGAGCGCCACTGGCTGGTTTGCGTGCCGGTTGCTGTGAGATCGCCTCCCCATCTCTGTCCAAGCAGATGCAATAGCGAAGCTCTCGCTCTGGCAGCAATGACAGCAGCTTTTCTGCCGTCACCACCACAGTCACCTGGCTGTTGGATAGCATGAAGGCGAGGCGCTCTTGGGGGTAGTTTGGATCGAGGGGAAGATAAGCGCCACCCGCTTTCAGAATCCCCAGCAATCCCACAATCATGGGCAGGTCGCGCTCGACACAAAGTCCCACTAATGTTTCCGGTCCCACGCCCAAGGTTCGCAAATAATTGGCCACTTGATTTGCCCGATTATCCAACTCCCTGTAGGTGAGATGTTGTCCCGCAAATTCCACCGCCACGGCATCAGGGGTTTGCCCTACCTGTCGCTCAAATAGCTCGTGAAGACAGCGATCTTGCGGGCAGTTCTGTTGGGTGCTGTTCCACTCCACCAATATCTTATATCGTTCTGGCTCAGCAAGCAAGGGCAATTCCCCTACTGTCTGCTGGGGATTGGCAACAATGGCCGCCAACAAGGTTTGAAACTGACTGGACATGCGGGCGACTGTCTCGCGATTAAATAGGTCGCTGCTGTACTCCCACTCTCCCCGCAACCCTGCAGAGGTAGTTTCGACAGTCAGTGTTAAATCAAACTTGGCCATGAAATGTTCTTTTTTCACCGGCATCAAACTCAGACCGGGCAAATCCCACTGCGGTGGCTCGTGTTGCAAATCGAACATCACTTGGAACAGCGGGTTGCGACTCGGATCTC
>JALOOK010000088.1 GCA_025454445.1 Oscillatoria sp. Prado101
GCCGGTGTCACTTAACTCCAGTTCTGGAAGCGCATCTGCGGGGGTAGTCTGTGCCTCAAAAGTCTTGCTTATACTACAAATCTTTGTCATGTCATACTCTTCAGCGTTTGAACTTGGCCCTCGCCAGATGGCTTGCAATTTTAATTCATACTGCCACTCATCTGGCTCTATCTTAATTTTAAGATACCACCAGTTATCTTCTTCCAGATTGCCGAGGGTTGCCATTATTTTATCGTCGAAAGCCTCTCCCAGCTCGTCATCCATCAGCCACTGGCGCACCTTTAGCCAAGGTTGGCCTTTTGCTGGCCAGGGTTTGAGCTGCCGGTCGATCTCCAAGAGCCACTCCTTCACCTCTGGCCAAGATTTATCCTTTACCTGGTTTTTCAGGAATTCCTCAATCGAGTTCAACATTTTGACTCCTCTGGCTGTCTCCCTCCCTGAAAAGTCAACTTTGATAACGAAAGCACTTCTCTCAAAGTTATCAGCTCTCAGGCTGGGATATTCTTGCAACCAGTTTTGCAGCAAAAAGTAAAATTCCAGCCAGCAACTGATTAGCAAGCTAGTCAAAATCAAAATAAAAACTTGTGCCACTGATAAATCAGAATCGGATTTATGGAGTTTCTGTAGCAGGGCTATCAGGGCAGAAATTACCGGCCATATGATCAGCATTAAATATGGAAATTCCCTGCCAGAGTTTTCAGACAAGACCGCAAAGATAAAAATACAGATTAGCGCCCCCTTGCTCCAAGACCCCAGGTGAAAACCGCCAATATAGTATTTTTTTTCACTGGCACACCAATCAAGGGCTATAATTGCCAATACCCCCGCCAATGCCAGAATATAGTCAGCGGCTGATTCATAAGCCGTTTCCTGTAATCCAATTTTGTAAGCCCAGGCAATCCCCCCGAACAGCACGCAGATTAACAACAGCGTTTGCCAGTTAAAAATATTCTTAGGTGTCAGTTTCTCCCGCACCAGATTCAATTTCTTTTTCAGGAAGTCTTTCATGGAATTTGAGATAAATAGCTTTGACAGAACAAAATCAGTAAAATCGCGCTGTGACTGGCGGCATGTGCCCACAAGAGAGCCATCGCTTGCCGGCGACTGACAACAAAGCTGTTAGGGAGGTTTTTGGGTTCGCTCAGTGTTTTTGTGTGCGACACTTCTCCGAAGACAACAGCGTGTCCAATAGTGAGAGCGTTATCTAAATATAAAGGATACTCCGACCTGGCCGCCGCCCTGTTATCTCTGGGCCGCTCGGCTGGCTCTGATTTAGGTCTTTTCAAAAACTGAAACAATTGGTACGCTCTTATTTTGATGAACAGCGTCACAAAAAATGTTATAATTGCGGCTTGAACCATCCAAAAAACCGGGCTTGATGAAGTAGGATATGAGAAAAAGTTATTAAAGAAGATGTAACTGATCAGCTGAGCTTTTAAGCCTTGGGAGATCCGTTGTGCGACCCAAAAGAAAATCAGCCAACCCAAAACAGTAGACAGCAAATTGAGGGAGGCGGCGTATCCCACACACTTTTTGCGACCCATTTTTAGCCGCCAGCGCAAAATCATTGCTTCTATAGCGACCGCAATCAGCAGAAACAGCACTTGAAATAAGATGGCCCGCAGTGGCAATACCATTTTAGATGTTAGATGTTCTATTTTAGCAGCAGTCCCGGCTTAGATCAGCATCAGAGAGCCATTGCCGGCTGCCACCGGGGACTCCCTGACCTGTGTCAATCCGGCCCTAAATTTTGTGTCTGCCTATTTAGAAGCATACAAGACTTCCGCTAAGATTAAACAGCACGACACAGATTTGAAACAATATGACCAGGATTGGCATCGGCATTCGCACCGCTCAAACTCGCCAAGAGCGTGTCGTCGGCCAGATTCACGTCTACGATGGGGCCGGCAAGGGAAAGTCCCAAGCGGCTCTCGGCGTGGTTCTCCGCTCCATTGGCCTAGGGATTAACACTACGCAGGAGACGAGAGTCCTCCTGTTGCGCTTTCTCAAAGGGCCAGCCCGCGAGTACGACGAAGATGGGGCCATAGAAGCGCTGCAGCGGGGTTTCCCCCATTTAATCGATCAGGTGCGCACCGGCAGAGCGGAATTTTTTGGCCCCGATCAGATTACCCGCTTTGACCGCCTGGAAGCGCAGCGGGGTTGGGATGTCGCCAAGGGCGCAATCGCCTCCGGTCTCTATTCAGTTGTGGTGCTCGACGAACTCAACCCCGTCCTCGACTTGGGCTTGCTGCCGGTCGATGAAGTAGTCCGCACTCTCCAGCATAAACCAGAACACCTGGAAATCATCGCCACCGGGCGGGCGGCACCGGCAGCCTTACTGGAGATTGCCGACTTGCACTCAGAAATGAAACCCCACTACCACCCCACAGCGGCGGAACACGGCATCGAGGGAATCGAGATATACACCGGCGCGGGGAAAGGCAAGTCCACCAGCGCCCTAGGCAAAGCCTTGCAGGCGATTGGCAAAGGCATCAGTCAAGATAAATCCCACCGCGTCCTGATTGTGCAGTGGCTGAAAGGGGGCAGCGGCTACACGGAAGACTCTGCGATCGCAGCCTTGCGGCAATCGCACCCCACCCTAGTCGATCACCAGCGCTGCGGTCGAGATGCCATCGTCTGGCGGGGGCAGCAGCAAGAACTAGATTACGTCGAGGCGGAACGCGGCTGGGAGATTGCTAGGGCGGCGATCGCATCCGGCTTGTACAAAACAATCATCCTCGACGAACTCAATCCCACAGTAGATTTAGAACTGCTGCCGGTGGAGCCAATTGTGGAAGCGTTGCTGCGCAAACCGCGCGATACAGAAGTGATTATTACTGGCCGCTGTCACAAACCCCACGCTTATTTTGACTTGGCGAGCGTTCACTCCGAAGTATTCTGCCACCGGCACTATTCCGAAAACGGCGTCGATTTGAGGCGCGGGGTGGATTTTTAAACCGCAGATAAACGCAGATTAACGCAGATTAGGACTTACGAACTGAAAGAAACCGGGTTTCTGGTGTGATATCCTGCGCTGAAAGTCAAGGAATCTGGTTGAGAAACCCGGTTTCTGCGTAAGTTCTAGCAGATGTTTGGTTCCCACACTAGCCTGTGGGGATTTTTGCTATCAGCCCCCCTACGCCACCGCACTGCGCACCAGCATCACCGTACAGTCGCACGCCCTTGCGATCGCCTCCGGAATATTCCCCTTAATCGCCTGCTGGAGCATCCCCTCCCGACTCGCTCCCAGCACAATCACATCGCACTGATCCTTGTGAGCCAAATCTATCAAAGCCTCCGGCACACTGGGCGCACAAACCTGTGTAGAAATAACCGGCACCCTCAGCCGCCGCTCCAGAAACAGCTCAGCTTTGTCAAGCACCTCTGTGTCTGGCTTGGGAACAGCCGGCCCGAAAACCTGGCACAGCCTGACTTCCGGCTGCGCCAAGAGCGAACAAAGCGCCGGTAAAAGCTGCACAGCCCTCTGGGAATTGGGCCCCCCCGCCATCGGCACCAGCCAGCGTTTCAAATTCAGTATTGGGCACTCGCCACTGGGCGACTCGCCACTGGGCGCTGGCAATTCCTTTTCTTGCCGGTGCCCAGCGCCTAGCGCCCCATGCCCTATTCCCCATTTCACCAGCACCACATCGCAAGGCGCTTGCCGGATCAGCGTATCCACCGCACTGCCGAAAATCCGGCCCGGGCTGGAGGTGCTGCCCTTCCAGCCCATCAAAATTAGATCGATGTGTCGCTCGTCAATCGTTTCCAGAATCGCCTGCGCCACATCGTGCGCCACCCGCACCTGCGTGTGCACCGGCACCCCCCAGTCTCGCCCGATCCGATCGGCCTGCTGCAGCAAGCGGCGGCTTTTGGCCGTCCTCACCGGCGTCTCCGCCGGCGAATTGTGACGCGACACCAGCATCACCTGCAAACACTCCAGTTCGCAGTTTTGCTCCCTGGCAATCGCCGCCGCCAACCGCAGCAGCGCCGGTGCCGTTTCCGGGTTGGCCAGCGGCACCAGCAACCGCCCCTGTCCAGTTGCCGGCGAGCGCGTTTGGTAAACCACATAAGAGGGTGCCGGGTGCGGGCCCGTCTGAACCTTCTCCCCCGTCAGCTTATCGCTCTCCGCCCGAATAATATCGCTGCGGGTAATAATCCCCACCAGCTTGCGCCCCTCCGTCACCGGCAGCCGGCTGAGGTTGTATCGGTTCAGCCGGTATAAAACCTCACTAAGCGTATCCACCGGTCTCACCGTCATCGGATTCGGCGTCATCATCTCCCGCAGGGGCGTATTCCCCGGCAGCTGGCGCTTGCTGGCATTGGCCAAATCTGTCTGGGTGACAATACCCACCAGATGGCCCTCATCTACCACTGGAAAGCCCCGGTGGTGGGAGCGAGAGAACGCCTGCAGCACTTCATCCAAGCTCATCTGGCTCCCCAAAGTCTCGACGCGGCGCTGCATCACATCTGACGCCGCCAGCTCAGCCAAAATTCCCTCCTTAGGCTTGTCCTTTTTCAGGGTAATGCCATTAAACTCCAGAAGCCGGTCGTAAAGCGACTGCTTGTCCACCTTCTCGGCGACCAAGTAGGCAACAATAGAGCCAATCATCAAAGGCAGCACCAGCTGGAAGTCCTTGGCGATCTCGAACACGATCACCACCGCTGTGATCGGCGCTCTGCACACCGCACAAAAAAACGCCCCCATTCCCGCCAAGGCGTAAGTAACCGGCTCCCCAATGCCGATCAGCCCCAACTGGAAAACTCCCACCATGTGGCCGAGGGCAGACCCCAGCACCAGAGAGGGCGCAAATAACCCCCCGGGCGCTCCCGAGCCGGCGGCAATAATAGTGAGCAAAAAGTGAGCGACAAAAGCCACCAAGCTCATTCTCCAGCTCGCTTCGCCTGTGAGCAGAAACTCCCGCAAGCCACTGTTGTTGCGGAAGCCGACCGGCAGCATCGCCACCACCAGCCCGCAGATCAGCCCCGCCACCCCTATCCGCAATGGCAACGCCAGGCGCAGCACTCGCCGGTTGAAGCTCAAAAACGTCACAATCCCTTTGCTGAACAGGGTGCCCAGCAACCCAGCCAGCACTCCCAGGATCACATAGACCGGAATCTCCTGCGCCTCGAACCGGGTATTGTAAGTGTTTAGATTCAGGTTGAGGCTGTCGCCACCCAACAGCTGGGAAACGACAGCGCCAATAAAAGAGGCGATAATCGCTGGGCCAAGGGTTAGGCCAGAGATGTCGTGCAGCAGTTCTTCCACCACAAATAAAACACCGGCAATCGGCGCATTGAAACCGGCAGCTAGCCCAGCTGCTGCCCCGCAGGCAATCAGCTGCCGCCTGTAGTCCGGCGAGGTGGGCATCAAGTGAGAGATGCCGGCGGCGAGAGCGGCTCCGATCTGCACCGTTGGCCCTTGCCGCCCCAGAGTCAGTCCAGAACCCACCGCTAAAATCGTGCCCGCCAGCTTGACGATGCCGGTGCGCCAGTCCAGGGACAGCCCCACACCCGCCAGGACTGCTTTCACCTGAGGAATGCCACTGCCTCCAGTCTCCGGTGCCCAACGCTCCACCAGCCAGCCCGCCAGACAGCCACCCAGCAATCCAGCACTCGGCAGTAACACCCAGGCAGGTATCAGCAAGGAGGCGTGAACTCGCCAGCTTCCCAGCCATCCCACACCCTGTTTCAGCAACACACCGGCCAGCCCGCAAACCAAACCAATCAAACACGCTTCAAAAATCGCTAGCCGCTTCGGTCGAATTAATACAGACGCCAGCGCCCTGAATGAATTTTGGCTTTTGATTAATGAGTTTTCTATTAACAATTTATAACTCATAAATATTCAATTTGCCCCCCAAACGCGCTCAAAAACATCCGGTACTTCCAATCTGGATCGCCGGTATTTGTGCCCCCGCCATCTTGAAGGAGCGCAACCAGAAGCGGACAGTCCAAGCACCCCACCCCCCCAACCCCCGATTGCCGGCTGCGGGGAGGGGGAGAGCACGAAGGGATTGGATATCCCTGCTGATCTCCAGTTAAATATGCTGTTTTTGTGATATAATTACTGTCCAGCATTGCTGCCATCACTGTCATCTTCATGCCTTGATTTCACAATCTCTCCTCACCCCTTCAGAACCAGTGAAGGCATCCAATTACAATACAAAAGCAAAAATTATCAACGCTGGGTTTTAATAGGGACTTCAGTTTCTACCCGTAAGGGTTATGGGTACTGAAGTCCCCACTACAAACTGCTCTCAAGGGAGACGAGGGGGAAAGGCGCACTTGCCACTCTCCCGAATCAGCTCAATCAGCTTCCGACCGGCAGGTCTGCATAGCGTCACTGTCTCGTCTTTTAATCCCATTTAACTCATAGCAAATCTCCTTAATTTTTGCCGGTGACAGACAGCCCCCCCACAATCAGAGACGGCGTATAGCAAGCACCGTTCCAGTCAGCATCGCCTCCTAATTCAAGCAGCTGCTTGAGAGCTGTGTACACATTACCGGCAACCATTGTGTCCTTAACCCGCCCGACAATCTGGCCATTTTTCACTCGGTAGCCGAGATCGACATTAACAGAGAAATCGCCCGAAATCCCGGCACCGCCACCCAGCATCTGATCCACCACCAGTCCGTCATCCAGTTGGCCAATCAACTCCTGCAGGGAAAGGCTTCCAGGCTGAATCAGCAAATTAAACAGCCCGGGTGTGGGATAGCTGCCCAAACCGGGGCGAAAGCCATTGCCAGTGGTGCCGCCCCCCAGCAGCCGACCGGTGCGGCGGTCAGTATAGAATAGCTGCAACACGCCGTTTTGGATAAAGACGAGAGATCGCGTAGGAGTTCCTTGATCGTCAAAAGGGCAGCTAAACGGGCCGGCATCAGGTTCCTGGCTAACCGTAAGAGCGTCGGAAATCACCTGCTGTCCCAACAAATCGTTCCAGGGAGAAGATTTCTCAATTACCAGTTTGCCATTCAGAGCCGACTGGACAGTGCCCCAGAGCATATCCGCCGCTTTGGCGGTAAACAGCACCGGCACGCGACCGGTCGGGGGCGCAACGTTTTCTTTGGCCCACTCCAGGCGCTGCAAAATGTGATTGGCCAGCACCGCCGGCTCCAGGCTGCAGCGCTGGGTTTGGCCATCCCCAACGCTCAAAAAATCATCGCCCCGCACCCATTCAGCTGAAAGGTAGCAGCTGAGAGTGGTGTCTGTATAGCGAAAGTCCAGCCCTTGGGAATTGATCAGGCGGGTGGTTTCCACCTCGCAATCCCACTCAGCGGAGCAGAGGATTTCTGGATAGGCGTCTCGAACCCGGGCGATCGCCTCTTTTCCCCAGTCCACCAGCACTTCGGCATGCACCGGCGATCCCAAGTCAGCATAGACAGTCTGGCCATTTGCAGCCAGTTCTATCGTTTCCGGTTCATTGAGGTGGCTGAGCGCCAGAGCTCGCTCCACCAATTTTTCAGCGTCCGCAGGTCCGCAGGCTACCGCCAGCCCCGGACGACCGTCCCGCCACAGCCGCAGCGCTGTCTCTTCTGACTGGGCGCTTTCCAGCTGTTTGAGCCGGTTCGCCTCAAAAAACACTGGTCGCGACAGGGAACTCACCTGAAACACCTCAGCCGCTTCCGCCCCCGCTTTGGCCGCTAATTCCAGCAGCTGTTCTGGCGACGCCTCAATTTGAAAATTTTCTGACCCCATGACACCTTGCTCGCGATTAGCTGGCTCGCGATTAGCCATTAGTTAATTGCTAACAGCTAACAGCTAATTGTTCTGCATTCACTTTACGCCAGATTGAGTTCCTGCAGCAGCCAAAAGCCAGCAAAGCTTTCTGATTGCGGACTGGACTGAACTGCTATAAAATGCAAATTTTGGGCTTTTTGCTTCCCTCGCTCAAATTTCAAAGCTTCCTCCTGAGTTTGTCGGTCTGGCAGATTGGCCAGAATCCAGCTCTCACTGGCTCCGGTTTCCAGGATCAATCTCGCGGGCGGGTTGCCGTCAACCTTGAGGAATGCCAGTTCCAGCCCGGACATCCAGCCGGCCAGCGCTAGGGCGCGGTTTGAAAAAACGATGAAGCCTGGAATGGCCGTCTCTGGCGCGATCTGGGAAACGCTTGCGTCTGCTGACCGCAGCGGGAACCCCTCGCCAAAGCTAATCTCCCATTCGTGCATTTCGTCAAAGGCACCGGCTTCCAAGGTGACGAACGCCCACCTGTCGCCCAGCAAGGCGTCTGGCAAGGGCAAAGGTTTTGCCGTCTCGTAGCGCACCGAAGGTGACGCCGCAGCAGAAGCCTGATATCCTGGTTGCTTAGGGTAGAAGTCCTGCATCCGCTCAAGCAACCACCGGTGCAGGGTGACTGTCCGCCGGCTCGGGCTGGCTGCAATCCCCAAGTCGTTGCACGCTTTGGTGATCATATTTGTCATCTGCCTGCGGAAGAAGCGAATTTTTGTCGGCGGTGCCGGTGCGGAGGCTATCGCTTCTTTTATGGCATTGCCCAGCCAGATTGAATTCACCTCATTCGCCGCACAAAATTTGCTAAACCGAAACAGCGATTCATTACTGCGGCGCGTTTCCAAAGGACTCTCGCATATCAACACTTCCCAACGTTTTTTCTCTTGCTCGTCCAAAAGTGGACGGCTGTAAAAGTCAATTTCCCAAATCGCGCCCATGTTCCTCAGTACAAATCTCGCTTCTTTCCTTCTTCCTCCATAATACGGGTGAAGGGTCAAAGCGCTTTTTTGCCTTTTTGTGGCTTTCGGGTGCAACCCACCGCGCGGCGCAGCATTGGTGTCAGGGGAGCGGTCACTATGCAGCCGCCCCTACAGCTGAACTGGGCAGTTAAAACCGACACTGCCAAAACCCCGCACTTCGCGTCTCGGGTGACAGCCCACAGCTCTCTCATTTACGTCCAATTACACCATTAAATTTTCTCTCCCTCTTCCTATCTCCTCTTTCTTATTGGCGCACAGGCGCGTCGGGCGCGGTTTATCATAAAACTAAATCAATCCAACGTAAAATTTACCGCCCTCGCTCCGGCTCACTCCAGCAACGGTTTGGATTGATGCCCCTCGTGACTGCCCAGTATCCAGTAGGTTTCCAATCACTAATCAAAATTCCTTATGATTGTCATCGACGGTTCCTATGGCGAAGGCGGCGGACAAGTGCTGCGCACTTCGCTCAGTCTCGCCGCGATCACCGGCACCCCGATTCGTATTGAGCGCATCCGTGCCGGTCGCTCCAAACCGGGACTGGCTGCCCAACACCTGACCGGCGTGCGGGCTCTTGCCGCTGTCTGTCAAGCTTCGGTGCGGGGGGATAAGCTGGAATCAACATTTCTGGAGTTCATTCCCGGCGCTCCCCCCCAGGCGGGACAGTACACCTTCGAGGTGGGGACAGCCGGCGCTGTCAGTTTGGTTTTGCAGACAGTGTTGCTTCCGCTGGCGAAAGCCTCTGGCGACTCGGTGGTGACGCTGCGCGGCGGAACCCACGTTGCCTTCAGCCCCCCAGTCACCTACATCGAACAGGTATTTCTGCCTATGATAGCCCGGATGGGGGTGCGGGCGGAGGTGCGCCTCCGCGCTTGGGGGTGGTATCCCAAAGGTGGGGGAGAGGTGGAACTGCGCGTCACCGGCAACAGTAGCATTAGCGGGCTGAACCTTCAGGAGCGCGGCGCGTTGCAAAAGGTGCGGGGTTTGGCGGCGGTGACGGAATTGCCTTCGCACATTCCTAATCGGATGGCTCACCGCGCTGAGAATTTATTGCGCGAGGGGAATATGAGAGCGATTGTGCAGCCGGTGCGGGAGCGAGGTGTAGCGCCGGGGGCGGGAATTTTCCTGACGGCATCGTATGAGAATAGTTTGGCTGGGTTTAGCGCTTTGGGGCGTTTGGGGGTGGCGGCGGAAAAAGTGGCGGAAATGGCGGTTGAGGAATTTTTGGAGTTCCATAAAACCGGTGCGCCGGTGGATATTCACTTGGCAGATCAGTTGTTGCTGCCGGCTGCTTTGGCGTCGTCGGAGCGGAGTCAGTACCGCGTGGCGGATATTAGCACTCATTTGACGACGAATGCTTGGGTTATTGAGCAGTTTGGGTTGGCTGGGATAGCGATAGATGAAGCTGAGAAGGTGGTGGCGGTTGCGCCGGGAGGATAGCCGGTTTTGGGGGAGCATTAGCCCAATCCGGGTTTGTAGTTGGGCATTAGCCCAATCCAGGTTTGTAGTTGGGCATTAGCCCAATCCAGGTTTGTAGTTGGGCTTTAGCCCAATCCAGGTTTGTAGTTGGGCTTTAGCTCAATCCAGGTTTGTAGTTGGGCTTTAGCCCAATCCAGGTTTGTAGTTGGGCTTTAGCCCAATCCAGGTTTGTAGTTGGGCTTTAGCCCAATCCGGGTTTGTAGTTGGGCTTTAGCCCAATCCGGGTTTGTAGTTGGGCTTTAGCCCAATCCGGTTTGTAGTTAAGCATTAGCCCAATCCAGTTTGTAGTTAAGCATTAGCCCAATCCACCGGTGGGTGCCAATCACAACCGGCTACAGCGCAAAGCCGGTCTAAAAGATTCGGGCAAAAAGATTTGGACAAAACCTTGTACGCGCTTAACGCCACGCCCGGTTGCCTCCAAGGGTAGGGGTCATATCCGTGGGGGGTCTATCCCTACAATCCTGTGATTTTGGCCAGCTATATAATTAATCCTGAGATTCACTCTTCACCCTGACTCAAGAGAGATGAAAATAACCGGCATCAAAAAACACCTCCGACAGGAAATAAACCGCCTTAGCGAAGAACAGCTCAAACAAGTCGCTGATTTTATCGACTTTCTCAAATTCCGCGAACAGCACCTTCCTCAGCCAGCCGGTGATAGTCAGCTGGCAACTCCCCACCCCCAGAGTCAAAAGGCAAAGAAAAAATCCCGAGCCGTTCGCCATTCGCCTTACGCCATTTGCCATTTATTTGATGAACCCGTGCTCCCGGAGGAAGTCCATGTCGACCCCCTTGCCGGGTTGCAGAAGTTTTTCCACGTATTTGCCGAGGATGTCCGTCTCGATGTTCACG
>JALOOK010000089.1 GCA_025454445.1 Oscillatoria sp. Prado101
CCAAGGGATGCCCAAGGGCCACGACGGAAGCGGGCTGCCCGGTTGCGAGTGCACGCGCTCCCGCGAACATACCTATTGGTGTGCCCGCGCTCTCTGAGCTGGGCCCGTGGCTGACTTCACCGGTTTAACCTTTCTATCCTACCCGATCCGAACCTGGTATTGTCTTTGATTCCGGTTCCCCCCCCCGGAATTAGGCTCAATTGCTCCCTCGCCCTGGCGCTCGAAGCTGGTGTCAGCGCCAGCCAGCCCCCCGCGCCCGCCGGCATGCCCAGAAGCGGCCCGTTCTGTGTTAAGCTTGTTAAAATAACTACACATTCACAGCCCCGGTGAGGCGGAAGTGCCGGTCAACTCTCCCCCCCCGGGAGGAACGCCGGCGTCACCCGACCGCCCGCTCAGGCGAAGGAAAGATAGATTTATAATGGAGTGCGAGGCATGCACCGCCGCAGGTAGCTCGGTGGCACAAGTGGCTTGAGCGGCAGGGATTTGTCAGCTTGCCGGGCGTGCGGGCCCCTCAGGCAGCCATCCCGACCGCGCCGCCTCTTGCCGGCTAGATAAGATAAAATTTCCTAAAAAATAGCGAGAAATATTGCTAAAATCCGAGTCAAATCATATTTTTTGGATAAAATTGCCGAACGATATCTAAAAATATTTGCCATCAGTTAAGCGGAGGAAACCAATTTGCCTCAATCTTATAGAGTAGCCATTCTAGGAGCCACCGGCGCAGTGGGCGCAGAGCTGCTGGAACTGCTGGAAAGCCGCCAATTTCCACTGGCGGATTTGAAGCTCCTCGCTTCACCCCGCTCGGCAGGGCGGACTCTGCCTTTTAAAGGCGAGCGGCTGCCGGTGCAGCCAGTAGAAGAGCGTTCGTTTGAAAATGTCGATATCGTCTTGGCTTCCGCCGGCGGCTCCACCTCCAAAGCTTGGGCACCGATTGCCGTCGCCGCCGGCGCTGCGGTGATCGATAACTCCAGCGCCTTCCGCATGAACCCCCAGGTGCCCCTAGTGGTTCCCGAAATTAACCCAGAAGCGGCAGCTGGCCACCTGGGGATTATCGCCAACCCCAACTGCACGACAATTTTAATGGCCGTGGCGGTTTGGCCACTGCACAAAGTTGAGCCGGTGCAGCGGATTGTCGCCGCCACCTACCAGTCCGCCAGCGGTGCCGGGGCCAGGGCGATGGAGGAAATGAAAGAGCAGGCCCGCGCTATACTGGCAGGAGAAACTCCCAAAACCGAGATCTTTCCCTACCCCTTGGCCTTTAATCTCTTCCCCCACAACACCCCCCTCAACGAACAGGGCTACTGTGAGGAAGAAATGAAAATGGTCAATGAGACGCGCAAGATATTCGGGGCACCCAATCTGCGCGTCAGCGCCACTTGCGTTCGCGTTCCCGTCCTGCGGGCTCACTCAGAAGCGCTTAACCTGGAATTTGGCAAGCCGTTCAGTCCGGATTTGGCGCGGGAAATCCTCTCTCAGGCTCCCGGTGTCAAGCTGGTGGAAGACTGGCAGGCCAATCATTTCCCCATGCCAGCAGAAGCCAGCGGCTTTGACGAAGTGTTCGTAGGGCGGATTCGCCAGGATATTTCGCACCCGTGCGGATTAGAACTGTGGCTGAGCGGCGACCAAATTCGCAAGGGGGCGGCATTAAATGCTGTGCAGATTGCAGAATTGCTGGTAGAAAAAAATCTGCTCCGACCGGCAGCTGTTGCAGAGGCTCGCAGCTAGAAAACGCCCAATTTGAAAAGACAGGATGTGGGATTTTAGAAAGGAACTAAAATCTAGAATTAAAATCTAAGTTCTAAAATCCCGCTGACCTCAAAAAATGAAAAGTTAGGTAGAAGAGCGTGGTAAATTTTGGAAGGGTTCTGACGGCCATGATTACGCCGTTCAAAGAGGACGGCAGTGTGAACTATGCTGTGGCGGAAAAGCTGGCAGCCCATTTAGTAGAGCACGGCACGGATACCTTAGTGGTCTGCGGGACGACCGGCGAGTCTCCTACCCTAACCTGGGATGAGGAGTGCGAGCTATTTCAGGTGGCGCTTTCTTGCGCTGCCGGCAAGGCAAAGGTGATCGCAGGCACCGGCTCAAATGTTACTTCTGAGGCGATCGCAGCTACGCAAAAAGCTGCTAAACTGGGATTGCATGGGTCTTTACAGGTGGTTCCCTATTACAACAAACCACCCCAGGAAGGACTTTACCAGCATTTCAAGGCAATCGCCGAAGCTTGCCCGGATTTGCCCCTGATACTGTATAATATACCGGGGCGCACGGGTCAAGACCTGAAGCCAGAAACGGTTGCCCGCCTAGCGGAAATTCCCAATATTGTGGCGATCAAAGAAGCGAGTGGCAACTTGGATCAAGCCAGTCAAATTCGAGGGATGACGCCGGCTTCCTTCGCCATCTACTCGGGGGATGATTCCCTCACCCTTCCCCTGCTGGCCATTGGGGGTGCCGGTGTCGTCAGCGTTGCATCTCATCTGGTGGGCGACCGGCTGCAAACGATGATTCAAGCGTTTGAAACAGGCCAAACCAAATTGGCCACGGAGATTCACCTGCAGCTTTTCCCCCTGTTCAAAGCCCTGTTTAAAACAACCAATCCCATTCCCGTGAAAACCGCACTCAGGCTTCAAGGGTGGGATGTGGGCCACACGCGCTTGCCGCTGTGCGATGACCCAGCCGTTGATGTCAGCAAAATTTTATCGGCACAGATGGCTAAGCTGTCCCTCCTCTGACGCCGGCGTCGCTAAACAGGTTTTTTGGAAAACTGAATATCTCAACGCCATGTCTAACTTCTGACAGTACGGGAACCCTGTATTTGTCAGAAGTCAGCAGTCAGCAAACGGCAGTCAGCAGGCCACAGCTTTCGGAGGTGAAAACACTCTGGCCAGAGGAGCGCGATAGCCTGGCAGCTGACAGATAGAAGCTGGGAAAAAACGTGATAGTTAACCGCTGATATCTAAATTTATTTCCAACTGTTAAGGAACAACTTATCTATAAGGATGAACATGAGCAAAAACGGCACAGCACCCGCTCTCAAAATTATCCCTCTGGGGGGGCTGCATGAAATCGGCAAGAATACCTGCATCTTCGAGTTCGGGGACGAAATGATCCTCCTGGATGCCGGTCTGGCTTTCCCCACTGAGTCGATGCACGGGGTTAATATTGTCCTGCCAGACATGACCTATGTGCGCGAAAACCGCCACAAAATTAAGGGGATGATTGTCACCCACGGCCACGAAGACCACATCGGCGGGATTCCCTTTCACCTGAAGCAATTTGACGTTCCCGTTATCTATGGCCCCCGGTTGGCGATGGCCTTGCTGGAAGGCAAGCTGGACGAAGCGGGTGTGGCGAACCGCACGGAGCTGCGAACGGTAGGCCCGCGCGACATGGTGCGCGTAGGCAGCTCGTTTTTCGTGGAATTTATTCGCAACACCCACTCAATTGCCGACAGCTTTACCGTGGCGATCCACACCCCAGTCGGGGTGGTGATTCACACCGGCGACTTCAAAATCGACCACACGCCGGTGGACGGCGAGCGCTTTGACCTGCACCGGCTGGCTGAGTACGGCGAAAAGGGGGTGCTGTGCCTGATGAGCGACTCGACCAACTCGGAAGTGCCCGGATTTACCCCTTCAGAACGGTCTGTGACGCCCAATCTAGACCGCATCTTCGCCCAAGCCCCAGGTCGCCTGATGGTGACCACCTTTGCCTCCTCAATCCACCGGCTCCAGCTCGTTTTGGATCTGGCCAAGAAGCACAACCGGCTGGTGTCTGTGGTGGGCCGGTCGATGCTCAACGTGATCGCCCACGCCCGCAATCTGGGCTACATTAAGTGTGAGGACGCCCTGTTCCTGCCTTTGCACGCTATCCGCAGTTTGCCTGCCGAGAAAGTCCTGATTCTCACCACCGGCTCTCAGGGCGAGCCCATGTCCGCCATGACGCGGATTGCCAATGGCGAGCACCGGCAGCTGAAAATCCGTCCGGGGGATACGGTGGTGTTTTCCGCCAACCCCATCCCTGGCAATACCATCGCCGTGGTCAACACCATTGACAAGCTGATGATGCAGGGAGCTAATGTGGTTTATGGCCGGGAAAAAGGGATTCACGTTTCCGGTCACGGCTGTCAGGAAGACCAAAAGCTGATGATTTCCCTGACTCGTCCCAAGTTTTTCTTGCCGGTGCACGGCGAGCACCGCATGCTGGTGCAGCACGCCAAAACCGCTCAGAGTATGGGCATCCCCGCTGAGAATATGGTGATTATCAACAATGGCGACGTGGTGGAGCTGACGGAAAACAGCATCCGCAAAACGGACAAGGTGCCCTCTGGACTGGAGCTGGTGGACTCTTCTCGCTCTGGCGTGGTGCAAGACCGCGTGCTCAAAGAGCGCCAGCAGCTGGCGGAAGAAGGCGTCGTGACCGTTGCGGCGGCCATCGACTGGAATGGCCAGCTGGCGGCGGAGCCGGAACTGCACTTGCGCGGGGTGGTGTCCTCGGTTGAGCGCGGCATCCTGCAAAAGTGGGTCAGCGAGACGATTGAAGATTTGCTTAGCGACCGCTGGGGAGAATTTGCCAAAACCACCGGCGATACAGAGGTGGTGGAGGTGGACTGGGCCGGTTTGCAAGTGCTGCTGGAGCGGGAATTGCAGCGCATGCTGCGGCGCGAGCTCCAGAGCAGTCCGCTGCTGGTGTTTTTGATGCAAACGCCTAAGGAAGCTTCGGTCAAAGCGGCGGGACGCCGGCGACGCACCGCTGCTAAGGTCGCTTCGTAAGCTTTTGCGCATTTAATTTGCGCTATCCATCTCTATTTTCTGGTTAGGGGGCGGTCTCCGTGGGTGAGCCGCCCCTACGGCCTGTTAAGGCATATCTGGAGGCTCTGCCCCGTTAGGAGCATATGCAGATTAATGCTCCTTAGAGAGTGTTTTTAAAGAAAAGTGAAGCAGCCAGAAACCGGGTTTCTTGTGGCTGTAGGCCATTACCTATCACTTGACCCAGCAAAAGAAACCCGGTTTCTCACACCCTGGCGTCCTTAACAATTCTTTAGAAACAGTCTCTTATATTATTTTGGCAGCAATTATAATTATAATGGCCATTAAAATGACAGAAAAAAAAGAACTTGATTTGGCTCCAAGATTCTATATTGTTGGTTATAGAGATAAAACATCAGACTATTGTATTGGTCGTTCCCAAGAAAAAATCAAAATTTCTATGCTAGAATTTTTGATAAATGAAGGAAATTTTTTTGTCCAAGATATAGAATAAGAATACAGGGCCTTGTATGGATTTATAGTAAAAGAAGAAGAGGGAGGAGAGGTAGCACAATTCGCAATAAATATGACAGATTTGACTGCACCTCAAGAACTGTCAGAAGAAGACATGCATTCATATTTTCAGAGAGTTCTGATAGATTTAGAGAATTTCTGGATTTCTGAAGGAGGATTTTCGGAGGAGGATTTCATTACAGACGATTTGGCAACAGTAGAGGATTTGATTGACGGAGAATGAATATGTCGCTGCAGCGCCAAAACTTTTGGGGTCGCCCTCAAGTCGGCAGGTAAACGCTGTTGCTGTCAGTGGGGCGGGCCCTCCGCTGACCCGCAACCCGCCCAAGGAGAAACAGCGCAAGATTGCCCGGTTGCGCCGATTCGATTCTTCTTCAACGATCGCCGCGACTTCTTCCGCACTCAGAATCCGCTCGTTGAGAGGCGGGCTAAACTCTAGATAATTTGCTACCCTGAATGTATGAGTTTGACACTGTTGTAAATGTCTGGAATCTATCTCCGTGAGTGCCTGATTGAGAATGTTGGGCCAATCGAGTCATTTGATGTATCCTTGGAATTAAATCCCGCTGGCGAGCCGAAACCAGTAATTTTGGTGGGCAAGAACGGCACGGGGAAGACGATTGTTCTCGCCTACATTATTGACGCCCTAGCCGAGTTAGCGAAAAAAGCATTCACCGACGTGGTCGTCGGACAACAGCTTGGGTCCATGCGGTTCCTCAAGTTCAGCAGCGGTGCAGATAGCCGCTATCTCTCTGGAACCTGCCTCAGCCTGCTAGAGTTCTCAGATTCAGATACACGGTTTGGTTATGTGGAGAAGATTGGGAAAATAGACCCCCAACAATACACAACCAAGCTGGGGGATCGGTTTACAGTACCGTCCTGGCCTATAGATGAGCCGTTTTACAAGTTTGCTACGGGAGATAAAAAACAAATTGAAACATTTTTCTACAACGGTTCAGTTTGCTTTTTTCCATCGTCTCGTCACGAGCTGCCCCACTGGCTGAATGTTGATGCCGTGACCGACCAACCGTTGTTCGGCAACTATCGCCAACTAATGGGGTACTTAGGCAAACCGCTAGTAGTCGAGCGATCTGCCGTTGAAAATCAACAGTGGTTAATGGACGTCTTGCTCGATTCGCTCGTAGAAGGAGATTTCGTTATTAATCCAGAACCAGCAACTTCTGAACAACGATTATGCTGGCAGCCACGGTTTAACTGGGACGATAAGATTTGGCTTAAAGCGGGTCGGCAAAACGTTGAAAAACTGCTCTGTAGAGTGATTGAAGATGAGAGCGCTAAAATCGTATTAAATTACCGAAACGCTGGACAAAATCGTGTCGCCATTCGTTTGGGTAATGGGGTCATTGTCCCATCGTTAACACATCTCTCGGCAGGGCAAGCGCTGCTCTTCAACGTTTTTGCCACAATCATTCGTTATGCGGATCGGGCTGACCTGAACAAAAGTATCGAGCTAAATCAGATCGAAGGGATTGTGCTAATCGACGAAATCGACGCTCATTTGCACACGGATTTGCAATACGGAGTTCTTCCGCGCCTAATTAAACTGTTCCCAAAAGTGCAGTTCATCGTCACTTCGCATTCCCCGCTGTTTTTGCTAGGAATGGAGCGGGAGTTCGGCCCCGAGGGCATCCAAATTATGGAGATGCCTACAGGTCGCAACATTGGCACAGAAAGATTTGAGGAGTTTCGGCGCTCGTTCGATTATTACAGTCAGACTCGGACTTTCGAGGAGAACGTCGAACGCCGGGTCTTAGAAACGACAAAGCCGCTAGTATTTATGGAGGGTAAGACGGATGTCCTGTACCTCACAACAGCTCTGGAGTTGCTAGGGCACTCAGACCTGCTAGAAGGTCTAGAAATAGATGAAATAGGCCAATCTGGAAAGGAGGGTACGAAGGGCGGCGGACAAGCTAATTTGGATATTGCACGAAAGTTTTTGGAAAACAATAAGAGCCGATTCCCTCGATGGGTGCTGCTCATATACGACTGCGATACAAAGAAAAAGTCTGAGAATGTTGGAAGGATCTGGATTCGCTCCATTTCGCAAAATCCAGATAACACCAAAGCTACCAAAGGGATTGAAAATCTGCTTCCTACTGACTTGTTGAAGGATGATTTTTATAATAAAGTCCAAAGACAAAGCGGTGACGGCGGAGAAATAACCGAGACAAAGCTTCAGAAAGATGACTTATGTCAATGGGTTTGTCACCAGCGACGCAATCGGGACGATTTCCTGGAGTTCGATTCGCTGCTCGTGCCGATTATTAGGGAATTCTTTTCTGCGGCTACAGCATGAGTGGCTATGAGAATGGAAAGCCTCTACTCGGGCGGCAAGTGTATATCTTGTCTCGTTAGTACCCTAAACCAAACGTTCGTGCGGGCGAGCGTTTTTAACCCTGTCCAATCCGTGGCGCGTATAAACCTAGCTGCGACAGGACATCGAATCTGACTCGGTGCGCCACCACAGCATCGCTCACCGGCTTGCTTGCCGTCTCCACCGGCACCCCCAGGCGAAAGCAGGGGCGTCCCCTTACCCTCTGGGACAAACAGGCGCAGCCGCTACTCAAAAGCTGGGCTCCCTCTCCCGGGGAGGTCATTCAGCCGGCGGTTGAGCGTGGGACTGTCCAGCCAAAAACTGTGACCGGCTGCTGTCGGAGTCCCTCACCCAACAATCCAGAGGAGCTCTGTGTGCCAGGGCCGATTTCAGGCTGCAGATAACTGGCCAATCAGAGGCGAAGCCCCAGAACCGACAACAGTGTTTCCAGCACAATGCTTTTTTAGGACAGCGGGACGCCTGTCCCGCGCCGCTGCGGCTTGCATGGCCACACCCGAGCCGGTGCCAAGCGCCAAAATTAAAGTTAAGCACGCACTTGACTGGGAACTCCACAGGTGGTATCGGGGGTCAGGTTCAATCAGAGACAGCCGGCGATACAGCTACGGAGTGATATCGATCGCTTGGGGAAGTGAGCAAAATTATTTATGCCGGTGATAGAAATCGTTTATGATCGATTCGCTTTGGGGCAATATAGCAGTGTGATGCGAAAGCATGACACTTACGCAGCCCAAATCTGGGCTACCGCGCTCAACAGCAGTCAACCCTAGCCCCGTGGGCCGCACAAATCCGGTAGAACCTCCAAAGATACCGTAAACAATCGGCAGAGGTTCACACAACCTCGGGCCAACAGAGGACACATCCATGAGTGTATCCAAATATACCACACAAACTCTGGCTCCTGCAAGAAGCCGGTTATGGATTCGCCAAACACAAACCCCTATGAGTGCAGTAACAGCTGCTCGCTATCCCGCCCAACATCCCGCCTTCGACCCACTGCAACCCTTGCGCCAGTGGCTCGACGGGATAAAAATCTGCGATGCCAAGTTCGCCCGGCTGCTGTGCCGGCTGATTCCAGCCCAGTGTCCCTTTGAGCGAGACATCACACTGTTTGGTAAAGTCCTGTTCCACATCCCGCCCATGTGCAAGCTCAACCCCCTCTACGAGCAATTCGTGGGTTTGCGCTTCCGGGCGCTTTGCTATCTCGCCGATCAGTGCGGTGAAGATGTGACACCCTACTGCTAATCGAGTCAGACAGCGACGCTTCACTTGACTTTTCTATCTGCTAGCCGTGTTAGATTTTCCTAGTGGTGCGTGGCAGAAGTTACCCGCCAGTTATTCCAAGTCCTCGCTCTCTCCATCTCCCCATTTCCCCCTCTTTTGAGAAACTGCTTAAAAATTTCCGCACCGCCGCACTGGACTGTTGCTGCGCTGCGTGTCGCCAGAGTCGGAGGCGTGCGCCGGCTGCAGCACAACTAACCCGATGGGTGCCGGTGGAAATTCACCGCCAGAGAAGTCCTGGCGATGCTGCACCGGCACCCAAAACGCGAATCTATAGAAACCCGTTTTCTCCACGAAAGCGGGTTTCTCCACTTTTGGGGATTTTTCGGGTATTTTTATATAGCGCGTCAATAACCTTCGCGTAAATTTCAGAACCCCGGTTTCTTTAAGAAACCGGGGTTCTGGCCCAAGCGCGGTTGCGCAAATCATTTAGAACTGCTATATAACATCCCACACTTCGCAGAGATATCTTGGGTGAGCCCGCCCCTACAGTAAACTGTATCGTTTTCGACCGGCATCCATTTTTTTCCCCACTCGCTCACTTCATCCAACTGAAAACTGCTATAACAGCTTAACATGATTGGGTGGGGCGCGTTTATCCATATCTCGCACGGGGAGCAGAGGATATCTGCTTGCCCCGCCCCTACCCAGATGAGGGTTAAGCAACCCGACACGAGCTTAGAGGCACAAACTACATGCAAACTCTTGCGAGGGAGACCCTATGAAAAAAAACGCTCATAAGCGCCGGTCTAAAAAGTTATGGCAACTTTTTTTAGTGTGCGCTTTGCTCTTCAGCATTTTTGGCGGGATTTACGCTCTCTCGGCTGCCTACAACTATCTGGAGGCTCAGGAATCGCCACCCAATCCCAATGTCGCGGCTGAATCAGCTGCAAGAGAAACCCCCACACTGACATCCAATGCTTCCCCCAGTTGCGGAAGTCCCACCGGCGGGCCGGCGGACAATCCGATTGCAGCTAAATATGGCAGTTCAGCTTACCCGCCGGCTGGCAGGATTAAGTGGAATTGCGTGTATAATATCCGTGACTTTCAAGGCTCCTCAATGGTGGAGCGGTTCAATGCAGCGCGAGACGCCGCCGCAGCCGCCGGCGGGGGAGTCGTCTATTTCCCTGCCGGCACTTATGACTTTTCCGACAGCATTTACTTGAAAAATGGCGTGGTCATCCGGGGGGAAAATCCGCCGGGAAAAGATGCCAAATCCAGCGCTTACGCACCCCCGGCTAAGTTAGTCTTTCCCAAATACGAACCGAGATTATCGGGAAGCGGAACGCCCAACGAGAGGGCGTTCAAAAAAATCTTGACAGCCGCTCCGAACCGGGACAGCAATATTGGGATTGTGAATGTTGATGTGAATCGCGCCGGCATCTCCTGGGAGGGGGATGCGGATGCCGGTGAGAACAAAAATATTATTGTGTTTGGCATTCGCAGCAACAATGTGGCCGAGCCAGACCCAAAAGTTCCCGATATGTCCTTTCAGGAGCCGTGGGTGCGGTACAGCTACCGGTTCGCGGCTAATTTGAAAATCAATGCTTCCGAAAATGTGTTAGTGGCCAACAATCGCATCAACGATGCCATCACTGACAGCTACGCGCAACCGGGCTATAAGGTTAAAGCGCTGAAAGGAAACGAAATCATCACTTATTCGGAAGGCAGTAAAGTCCCGTTCCACTATGGCAATCATTATGCTATAGTGGTGAATAGGTCAAAATCGGGCGGATACAGCCTGGCTGGCAGCCCGCAAACTGAGCCAGGACTGTTTCGCAAGGGTATTGTCATACGAGATAACTGGGTTTATCATACAATGAGAGTGGCTATTCAAGCGTCGGGTGACGGGTTGGTGATTCAAGACAATCAGATTAAAGACGAACCCAAAAAACAGTGGTGGACTGACCCGACCGGCACCAAGCAGCCGCAAGGTGCGGTGACGCTGGAGAACCGGGCGATAGATTGGTCTGGATGGAATGTGCGAATTGAGGGGAATAGTTATGAAGTGTACCGGCATCAGGTGATGGATTCGCGCTATCTGAGCGTGGATGGGGAGGGGATTCTGATTCAGGAGTGCTGCGGCGGGACGACAGTGCGCGGAGCGACCATCAGC
>JALOOK010000516.1 GCA_025454445.1 Oscillatoria sp. Prado101
TAGCCCCTTGCCACACTTCATTATCATTACTCACGCCTCCCATGTTTGTCAAGCATTTTTGCAAAAAATTTTTTTCCAGGCAGCACCCCCACATCTCGCGTGCCGGTCACAGCGGCCATAACCCTTACCAGCGCTAGCTTCCAGCAAACCGGCCCCCTTCCTGTAACGAGAGTGGCTGGCCCATCTCAGAGCCGTTCAGCCCCGCCTGTGGCTCCCAGATGCCATCCAGCGGCGAAACCCAGCTCAGGTATTCCGCATCCACCGGCTCATAAGGCAAATAGGACTGCTGGGACATTTCCGTCACATAACCCACATAGCCCCCCATCAGAAAATAAACCCCTACCATAGCAGCTGCTGCAGTGGCCACTAGCGTGCCGGCCAGCATTAAAGCGAACTCGCGGTTCTCCACCGCCTCCTGCATCAGGTGCAGCGACCAGGCCACCAAGGCAATCACAATAATCAGAATTATGAACATAACTTTACATAATTTAACTATTCAAATCTTGACATATTGTAACACTTGCATCAGAAACCGCAACCAACTTGGGTTAGGGATGCGCCGCCAGATGCTAGTGGCCAGTCCCCAGCCCCCAGTCCCCACTCCTTACACCAATCGCACCGGGACTTGCTGCGCCGCCAAATAGTCCTTAATTTCAGCCACGCTCAACTGTCCGTAGTGCAGCAAAGAAGCTAGCAGAGCAGCTTCCGCCTTACCGGCACTGAGCGCCTCGTAAATGTGATGGCAGTTGCCGGCACCTCCCGAGGCAATCACCGGAATCTCCACCTGTTCAGCAATAGTGCGGGTTAGCTCCAAGTCATACCCAGCTTGCGTGCCATCGGCGTCCATACTCGTCACCAGCAGTTCGCCGGCACCGCGCCGCACAGCTTCCAAAGCCCACTCCACCGCATCGATGCCAGTATTTTCCCGCCCGCCCCTGACATAGACATCCCAGCCCGGGTTGGCCCGTTCTGACCGGCGGCGGGCATCTATAGCAACCACAATACACTGGCTGCCAAACCGCTCACTTGCCCTGTTAATGAACTCAGGATCGCGCACTGCAGCGGAATTGACGCTGACCTTATCCGCCCCGGCTCGTAACAATCTTTTAATAATTTCTAAGTTTTGTATACCTCCGCCAACCGTCAGAGGGATAAACACCCGCTCAGCAGTCCGGTACACCACATCAAAGATGATGTCCCTGTCCTCATGGGTCGCCGTGATGTCCAGAAACACCAGCTCATCGGCACCGGCATCGTTATAAACCTGCGCCAGTTCCACCGGATCGCCGGCATCCTTGAGATCCACAAAATTCACCCCTTTAACCACCCGACCGGCTTTGACATCCAGACAGGGCAAAATTCGTTTGGCCAGCATAGCAACTCCTTAATGTGCGACTCAGAGACAGGGAGCTTGGAGCGTCCTCAGGGATAGAGGCAGAAAAAGCGAGAGGGAGACAGCGTTACCGCACGACAAGACAATCTCACCCAAACCCCATCTGTTTCTCCCCCTCCCCGAAAAGCTGGGAGGGGGTTGGGGTGCGGGGTTCTTGATTTCCCCAATAGGCAACGCCAGGGAGACAGCCCCAAGCAATCTCCCCCTCACCCCCCTGAACTCTCCTAGTCCCAAGCCCCCACTCCCACTGTATAACCGTCCTGCGGCAAGACTGAAAATTTATAGATGGAATGGGTGAGCGTCCACTGATAAACTTTGGATTGGTCTGTAAATCCAACCCACCGCAGTCGGGGGCAACAGCCCATCCCCGGCGTAGAACAGGCGTCTCGCCTGTCCTTAAAAAGGACAAGATCCCCGGCCTGCGGTATGCCGGTCGCCCGCGGGCCCGCCTTACAGGGTTCGGCTCAGTTACAGACCGTAAAGGCCCCAAACAGCGGGCTAAAATTTGTTCACAGGAAAGCGACACACCCCGCCCCGCTTTCCTCTCACCGCCAGCTATCGGTGGCGGGAGTCCAACACGCGGGAATATGAATATGGAAAAAGGTCAAAAAGTCAGAGTGCGCCGCCTCAGGGACCAGCTGCCGGCAAACATGGTCAGCAAAATTAAACAGAATCCAGTCGGCACCGTTGAGGAATTCAAACTGGTCGATGGCAAAGGCATTGGTTTAGTTGTCAAATTTGATGACAGCTTTTGCACCTGGTTCTTTGAAGACGAACTCGAACCAGCGTAGCAGTCACAGTTGGGGGGTCAAAAATAACTGACAGCCTGACGCTGACAGCAAACAGCAGCGGTACGGTTGGGGGTGTGGCACAGGTGCGGTTCCGCCCGCTAACATAAGGAAAACTTAGATTTTCCAGTGCCGCACGTCAGATAAGTTGGACGATCTGGGCGTCGGAAACAAAAATGGCTCTGATTTTAACGTTTTTGGGCAAAGGCGGCACAGGCCGCACCACAATAGCGATCGCAGCTGCCAAGCGGCTGGCTAGTTCTGGACAGCGAGTGCTGCTAGCAAGTTCTGACCCGGGCCCTGGCCTGGGCCTAATGCTGGGGGCAACCCTGGGGCCAGACCCGCAAGAGATTGCTGCCAACCTGAAAGCAGTGCAGTTTCACATAGCTGTGCTGCTCGAGCGCGGTTGGGAAGAACTCAAAAAACTGGAAGCTCAATACGTCCGCACGCCCTTTTTTAAGGCCGTGTACGGCCAAGAGCTGGGCGTACTGCCAGGGATGGAAACAGCCTTAACCATGAATGCCATCCGCGAGTATGACGCCAGTGGCCAGTATGACGCGATTGTTTGCGACCTGAGCGGCGACCAAAACACCTTGCGCATGCTGGGCTCGCCGGAAATTCTCAGCTGGTATATCCGCCGCTTCCGTCAGGTGTTTGCCGATTCTGACCTCGGCAAAACCCTGTCCCCATTCGTGCAGCCTGTTACCAGCGCCGTTCTCAATGTCGATTGGTCGGCTGATAACTTTGCAGGGCCGACGCGGGACTTTACCGGGGTGCTCGATAAGTGGAGGGATGCCATCGCTAACCCCAACCGCGTGGCTGCCTATTTAGTGACCACCGGCAACCCAGTGGCCGTGGCCACGGCCCGTTACCTGTGGGGCAGCGCCGGGCAAGTGGGTGTGATCGTGGGAGGCGCAATCCTCAATCAGGCGATTTTGACAGATACAGCGGCGGCGGAACTGGCACCAAACCTGCAACAGCTTTACGCCACTTACGAGCGCGAAGCCAGCGTCGAAGCCACTGTCAGATCCGAATTGGCACCCCTGCCGGTCAGCCCGGTTCCCTTCCGCACCGGCAGCGACTGGCAGCCGCTGATCGACGCCCTGCCAGATTTTAGCAAAGCCGGTCAGGCTCCCAGACCGATATCCATTGATGTCGCCAAACGCCAAGTCAGTCTATTTCTGCCCGGATTTGACAAAAAGCAGGTGAAACTGACGCAATACGGCCCGGAAGTTACCATAGAAGCTGGCGACCAGCGGCGCAATATCCTGCTGCCTCCCGAATTGAGCGGCAAACCCGTTAAGGGAGCTAAGTTTCAAAATCAGTACCTGATCGTTTCGTTCTCGTAGTGGCGTTTACCGGTCATGCGTGTCAAAAATTTTGCGGACTTCGGACCATTGTCCGCCGCCAGCAGACAACTAACTTTGAACTATGTCTAATTCTCCG
>JALOOK010000090.1 GCA_025454445.1 Oscillatoria sp. Prado101
CGCGTTCGATGGAGGATGTGCGGATTGAGGGCAATACGGTGAGTGGGGGAATTTTGGCGAAAGCTAGCGCGGGAGGGAGCGGGAATGTTATCCAAAATAACGCGGGAAATAATAGTGGGGCGATAGAAGCGTCCTGTCACGTTGCGGTGAGTGGGAATAGCGGGTTTCAAGAGAAACCGTGCTTGCCGTGAGGGGATTGGGCACTTGGAGGGGCAGAGGCTGGGAGATGATTTTTTTTAGAAACCGCGCCCGACGCGCCTGTTCGCCAAGGGAAGAAAACTGAGAGGATTTTACAAATGATTTAGAGCTGCTATAATAGTAGTGGAAGTCTGCAAAGTGAGAGGAGGTTCAAGGTTTATACACGTCCTTTAGCTCGTTTAATTGAGCAACTGCAGCGCTTGCCGGGAGTTGGGCCAAAAACCGCGCAGCGCTTGGCTTTGCACATCCTCAAGCGCCCGGAAGCGGAGGTAGCCGCGCTGGCGCAAGCTTTGATTGAGGCGAAACAGCTGGTGGGGCTGTGTCAGGTGTGCTTTCACCTGTCAGCTGAGCCGGTTTGCGAGATTTGCCGCAATACCGACCGGGACAGCACCACGATTTGCGTGGTGGCGGACTCTCGGGATGTGATTGCGCTGGAAAGAACGCGGGAGTATCGCGGCAAATACCACGTTTTGGGCGGGGTGATTTCGCCGATGGATGGGATTGGGCCGGAACAGCTGTATATCTCGCCGCTGGTGCGGCGGGTGAGTCAGCAAAAGATTGAGGAAGTGATTCTGGCGATAAGTCCGAGTGTGGAAGGGGAGACGACGACGCTCTATGTCGGTCAGCTGCTCAAACCGTTTACAAAGGTGACGCGGATTGCTTTTGGGTTGCCGGTCGGGGGCGATTTGGAGTACGCCGATGAGGTGACGCTGGCGCGGGCGCTGGAAGGGCGGCGGGAGTTGGATTAGGCGATTGAGGTGCCGGTCTTGCGCACGGGCGGGTGTGCAACGGCTCGTCTGTCAAGTCGATTTTTAAGTGGAGAGTGGGTGCCGGGGGCGAGCTGATTGTGGCAACTTCCATATACTGTTCCCTACTGCGGCTGGTTAAACTAAACGCTTCTCTTACGAGAACCGTTTGTCTTCAGAACCGGACGTGATACTTTCGCATCATCCGGCTCCTCAGTTGTAGGACTCTTGACACGAGTGCCAGACCAGTCGTGTTGTGTTTTCAAATCGTGGCAATGTTTGTGGAGTAATTGCAGATTGCTCCATCCATTTCCGCCGCCTTTGGCCTTGGGCTGGATTTGGTCTACTTCCCACAAGTCTCCTGGTCTGAACGTCAGTTCGCAGTGGGTGCATTTTCCTTTTTGTCGCTTCAGCAGTTTTGCAACCGCTGGCTTGACTTCAGGGTGCTGTCCCATCCTCGCACGACCGTATGCGAGGTCTCCGTCGTATGGGCTGGCATCTCCTTTCACCTTGACGTGTCTCACTACCGGTGTATCGGCGTGTTTGCACAAGGTGAAGTAGCTGTCTCCACTTTTTGTGGCGAATGTCCAGTGATTGTTCCCGATGGTGTGCCAGTATCTTTTTGCGCACCACGCCCCGTTTTTGTGGGGGTGACGGCGCTGTCCCCAGCGTCGTAGTTTGGAGTAGACCCTGTAGTCAAGCTCTGAATAGATTTCTGAGCTGCATACTGCCGAGTAGTAGTTGGACCATCCCCGTATTATGGGGTTTAGATGCTTTATTAGGGCTGCCTGTGGGGCTGCCTTGTGTGCATCAATGGTCTTTGCCACCTTGTCGTCGTGCTTGCTGATTTCCTTTTCGGCGGGTTTTATGATTGTTTTGAACCCTAGTTTTTGGCCGTTTGTGTTCTTGCCTGACTGGTGTTTTACCATAGGGATTTGTCTGACTGCGAATCCCAGGAAATCTATTCCGGGTTTTGTGCCATCGGGCCTTTCATGCAGTGTGTGCGCTATCCGGGTTTTGGAATGACTGAGATCCAGTCCCATTCCCCTGAGCCAGTCGGAGACTATTTCAAGACAAGTTATCCTAGTCACTACAATCACTCAAAATTAAAGAGATGCAATGTTTTAATCGTGCCTGGAACGATTGGCTGTCTACTGAGAATCCATAGGCCATTGAAGACAGAGCCATGATTGCTATAGTTCATGGGATATCCAGGAATTTAATTTCTTTAGGAGGGCGAGGAATTTAAGCAGTAAGATTATCTGTTGAGATTGTGAGCGCAACTTCCATATACTGTTCCCTACTTCGGCTGCTATACTATTACCAGTATAGCGGTTATCAATGATTGGTGAGACATCGGGCTGGGGCCAGAAACCGGGTAACTTCGGCGAAACCCGGTTTCTACGCTATATAGCGCTGATTTGTCAGGATGTAAGGGCGAGCGCTTCTTTAAACCGAGAGAATATCCTTGATATCCAAGACAAATCCTGGCAGCACGTCTTCCCCTGACAGGGTTTCTGGATTTTGGAGAATCTCTACATCTCGACCGGCGCGATAAATTTCCACTCGTTTGTTTTGCGGGTCTATTAACCAGCCCAGTCTAGTACCGTTATCTATATACTCCTGCATTTTCTCGCGCAAGTCTGTCAGGGAATCACTGGGAGAGCGCAACTCGACGGCAAAATCAGGACAGAGGGGGAGAAATTTCTGTCTTTGCTCACGGGTTAAGGCATCCCACCGCTGGCGGGGAATCCAAGCTAAATCGGGGGCGCGATCCGAACCATTCGGCAGTTTGAAGCCCCCAGAAGAGTCAAAACCTTTGCCGAGATTAGTCTGTTTGTTCCAGTTTCCCAGCTGCACGGCTAGGTCAAAGTTCCGATTGCTGGTTTCTCCTCCTGTTGGGGACATGATTATTAATTCTCCTTTGGCTGTGCGCTCAAATCTTAAATCGCGGTTCTTCTGACAGAGCTGGAAAAACTGCTCGTCTGTCAAATCGATTTTTAAGCGGAGAGTGGGTTCCGGAGGCGAGCTGACTGTGGCAACTTCCATATACTGTTCCCTACTTCGGCTGCTATACTATTTCTAGTATAGAGCTTATTTGTGAGGATGTAAAGCGGGGGGCTGCTGATTGTGACATGTATGGGGCGTTGCTAGTTGCGGCAAGAGTTCGCCCCACAGCACGGCGGCTTCAACTTCTGTCCGATAGGCGCACCTCGGGCGCGTCAGTGGCGTTCAGCTAACTCATTTAGAGGTATAAGGAGGAGAACCCGGTTCCTGGCGGCGCAGCCCGGGGCGGGCACCGGTTGCTTGCGGGTTGCTGGGTGGTAACCAGAGAAAGCGGGGGAATGTGGGGCTGTGTTACCCTTGACAGGTCGTTTGTTTTTTCCTTTGACTCTCAAGCCCGGGGCGTCAGGGGGCAATTCGATCGCGCCCGCACCACAGCTATAGCCCTCTACTTGCCTTGAGATGTGGCGCTGCAGGGGGTTAAAATGTACTGTAGTGTTGTCTAGTTGCACGCTTCGGTACGCGAACCAGTTTGCCGGCTAGCGCAAAGCGCTGGGGCGGGAGGGAATTTTATGCCGGTGACGGCGAATTTAGATCCCTGCATCGCGGCGCTGGTGTCACCATCAGAAGTAGTTGCTCTGCGGCGCACGCACTTGGGGCGTTCCGCCCCAGTCTGAAGCGCTCTTTTTGATGGGTGGGAAAAGTACCGAGAGGTAAGCAATGCGGTTTTGACCGGCTCTCACAGAGACAATAGCGCCGCCCGCGACTAGCGATACCGACCGGAGAATATCTGATTCTAGAAAACCTTTTGCCACCTCTGCGCAAGGCAGTTTAAAATCGGATTAATGCCTGACAGCCCCCACCTCGAAGCTATGACTCATAAAATATACGCTCCTAGCGTCCACCTGTTTGCCTTTCACCAGCGCAATGGTTTGGCCAGTGACTCCAGCCCTGTTGAGTCAGCCAACAGCCGGCTGTGGCAAAAATGCGACCAAATCTTTGAGAAGCTCAAGATTGAGAATCTCAAACTGACGCAGGAGCTAGCTCCGCCCAAAGAATCAGACAGTTCCCGCGTTTTGCTCGCCAAAGCGGAAATCAAAGAGCAAAATGTTTCTCCGCCGTTCGATGTGTCTCTCCCGTTCGACGTACAGATTCTGTTGGACGAGAGTGAAGTGGTAAAAATAGCAGGCTTTGCCTATCCCCTGCAAACTCCCGACAGTTACGCTCTCTGGCTGAACTTGCGCCGGCCAGAAAGAGAAAATGGCCAGAAAACTGCGAGTGTGGAGCCGGCGCTGCTGGGTAAGTTGAATCCAGACAATTGCTTGCTGCCAGAGTTTATCGACAGCTCGCTGGGCCAAACCCTGCTGATTACAGCGTGGCTGACTGAAGGGCAAAATTCCCAAGACAAGCTTTTTTTAAAAGAGCTGGCTAACCAGTGCGTAAATAATTTCATTCCCGCTCCAGACAAGCGCCCTTCCTTCAATCGAGACGGTCTGTTATTTGGCAGCCCCATTTTTGAGTATGGCATTATTAACCAGCCGCCGCCGTACCGGCATATCTTGGTCTGGCTCTTGTGCCACTCGGTTCCCGAGATAAAGTTCGGCAAGTGCTATCAAGAATTAATGGAGCTGTTTTCCTACCGCTCTAAAATCGTTCAAGCTTACCAAACCAGCCGCAGCGTTTGCAAACAGGTGTCAGAAGAGTATGGAAATATTGAGCGAGAAATTGAGATAATTTATCAGCTT
Source organism: Oscillatoria sp. Prado101 (assembly GCA_025454445.1). GTDB lineage: Bacteria > Cyanobacteriota > Cyanobacteriia > Cyanobacteriales > Oscillatoriaceae > Oscillatoria. The sequence continues at coordinate 4,694 of JALOOK010000090.1, forward strand.
TCTGAAGGCCGGTTGCGGGACTCCGAAATGCTGCGATTCAAAGAACAGCTCAAACTTCTCCCAAAACGGGCGCTGGAATATTCTCGCTTCCTGCGAGACTTGCAGCAGTGCCGCCATACGATCGGAATTAACGCGCATAAATACGAAGATAAAGTCAATCAAATTCAGAGCAAGCTCCAATCAGACAGCCTGGAATTTTTACAAACATTTAGCCAGAAAAATTGCCTGTCTCTGCAAGAACAAATCCAAGCCGACTTGAACTATTTCGAGCATGGCGTGGGCTTGCAGGAAAAGATGCTCGGTGCCATCCGAGGCATGGTAGAAATTGAACAGGCTGAGCGCGAGCGCCACCTGCAAGACACAGTAGGGTGGCTGGGCGTTGGCATTGGTACGGCGGCGGTGGTTGGCTCCTGCAGCGCCCACTTAATACCGGCAAATCCCATACAACCGCCCTTTACTTCTGACACCCTCCATCCCTTCATCGTCTCCGCACTAGCTAGCGTTCTAGGAGGCGTCGCAGCGGGGTGGGTGGCGAGGTTGTTCCTGGAGCGCCGCCGAAAAAAGGCTGCCAAAAAATAAGGACTGAAGAGAAACCCGGTTTCTCACCCTGTGACAGAAACCGGGTTTCTCACTCCCTGCAAGAGGTTGGCGAAAGTTACTGCTCCACCTTCACACCTTTCCAAAACGCCACATACCCTTCGATATGCTTGGCGGCATCCTTGGTTGCCGGATAGTACCAGGCGGCATCTTTATTGACCTGACCGTCAACACAGATGCTGTAGTAACTGGCAACCCCTTTCCAAGGACAGGTGGTGTGCGTGTTGCTGTCCTGGAAATACTGGCGGTTGATGGCATCCGGCGGAAAATAATAATTGCCTTCCACGACTTTGCCCGAGTTGCTTTCGGCTAAAACGGCTCCGTTCCACACGGCTTTCGGCATTGCTGACTCCACTGAAAACTGCTCACCCAACATTTTGCCATATCGCCGGCAGCTAGTAAACCACTCAGGCCATGCAAGTCGGCCCAGATTTTGGCTTTTGAACCGTCCCGCAGACCAACTAACGGATATCTGCGTTAATCTGCGGTTTGAATCTAAAATCCAAGTCATTGCCCGCAGAAATTAGGCGGCTATTTTAACATAAAGATGCCCGGCTGTCATGGGGGACAGCTGAAATTAAATTTTCCCAGGGGGGTGGCTGACCAAAAGCAGATAAAATAGGTGGGAGGTAAACGACTAACTCATGGCAATGTCAGCAAACTTCCCGCCAGCGGCACGAGAGCCGTCCCCTTTAGAGCAAGCACTCAAACAGTTTTTTGGCTACGACAGCTTCCGTCCTGGCCAGCGGCAAATCATAGAAGACGCGCTGCACAACCGGGATTTGCTGATTGTCATGCCCACCGGCGGGGGCAAATCCCTGTGCTTTCAGCTGCCGGCGCTGCTAAAACCGGGCCTGACGGTAGTGGTGTCGCCGCTGATTGCCCTAATGCAAGACCAGGTAGAAGCGCTGCGCAATAACGGCATTGGGGCGACGTTTCTCAACAGCACCCTCAGCTGGCAAGCGGAACTGCGAGCCAAAGAAGCCATCCTCAACGGTCGGGTGAAACTGCTGTACGTCGCTCCGGAACGCTTGCTGAGCGAGAAATTCATGCCGTTCCTCGAACAGGTGGAATCCGAAATCGGGATTAATGGCTTCGCCATCGACGAGGCCCACTGCGTGTCCGAGTGGGGTCACGACTTCCGTCCGGAGTACCGGCAGCTGCGGCAGTTGCGCCGGCGCTACCCAAAGGTGCCGCTGATGGCACTCACCGCCACCGCCACCGCTCGCGTCCGCACTGACATTACCCAGCAGCTGGCGCTGCGGCAGCCGGTGACTCACGTCGCCAGCTTCAACCGGCCCAACCTCTACTACGAAGTTCGCCCCAAGCACCGGCAGTCCTACTCAGAACTGTTGCAGATAATCCGCACTGCCGGCGGCAGCGGCATCGTCTACTGCCTGAGCCGCAAGAAAGTGGACGAACTGGCATTGAGATTGCAGAAGAGCAACATTTCCGCCTTACCCTACCACGCCGGGATGAACGACGAAGAGCGCAGCGTCAATCAAACCCGCTTCATTCGCGATGACGCGCAAGTCATGGTGGCCACAATTGCCTTTGGCATGGGCATCAACAAGCCAGACGTGCGGTTTGTTGTCCACTACGACTTGCCGCGCAACTTGGAAAGCTATTACCAAGAATCGGGACGCGCCGGCAGGGATGGGGAACCGGCGAAATGCACCCTCTTTTTCAGCTACGGTGATTTAAAGACGATTGAGTACCTGATCGACCAAAAACCTGACCCGCAAGAGCAGCGGATCGCCCGCCAGCAACTGCGCCGCATGATTGACTATGCCGAAGGTACGGACTGCCGGCGCACCATCCAGCTGAGTTATTTCGGAGAGCAATTTACCGGAAACTGCAGCAACTGCGATAGCTGCCGGTATCCCAAGCCGATGGAAGACTGGACAGTTGAGGCGCAGAAGTTTCTTTCCTGTGTGGCCCGGAGCGGGGAGCGGTTTGGGGTGACACACATTATCGATGTGCTGCGCGGCTGTAAAAATCAGAAAATTCAGCAGTACGAGCACCACAAACTGTCCACTTACGGGATTGGCAAAAATAGAAGCGAGGACGATTGGAAAACCCTGGCGCGAACGCTGCTGCACCAGGGTTTGCTGGATGAAACCAGCGACGGCTACCGAGTGCTGAAGCTCAATGAGCGCAGCTGGGAAGTAATGCGCAAACAGCGCACTGTTTTTGTCGCCCGTCCGGTGACGGAAATCGCCAACCGCACAGAACGCTCCTTGCGCTCAGCTGAGGTGGAGATGCTGTTCGACCGGCTGCGAGAACTGCGCAAAGAAATCGCCGACGAGCAATCCGTCCCCCCCTATATGGTGTTTCAAGATTCCACCCTGCGGCTGATGGCGCAGCAACGGCCCCAAACGCTGGAGAAATTTGGCCAACTTAACGGCGTCGTCAATTACAAAGTGACTCGGTATGGCGAGCGGTTTGTTGCCGAAATCCAGGCTTACTGCCAGGAGATCGAAAGCGCGGTGCCGGCGGAAAATCTTCCCTCGGACACCCAGCAGCTGACACTGGAACTGCACCAGCAAGGTTTGAGTCCGGCAGAAATTGCCCAAAAACGGCAGCTCAGCCCCAGCACCATTATCGAACACCTGACCCAGCTGATTGAGAGCAAGCAGCCGGTGGATATAAACCAGCTGCTGCCCTTTGAGCGCCAGTCGGAGATTTTGCAGGCTATCGAAACCGTGGGGGCTGATTCCCTGAAGCCGATTTTTGATTATCTGGGAGAAAGATACAGCTATGATGAAATCAAATTGGTGCGGGCTTGGTTGCGCAGCGGCAATGACATCTTGGGATTTTGAGCAATAAATTAAACGGAAAAAACACTCCGGGCCCGCCCCCTGGCGATTGAGTTGTTAGGCTTTAAATCGGCTTATAGAGTTTCTCATCCTTTGTGAGCGACTGAGAAACCCGGTTTCTTAAAGAAACCGGGTTTCTTTGGGTGTACTTCATCCAACTGAAAACCGCTATATGCCCACCAGCGAAACGCAGCAACACCCCAACAGACCGGCAGGCAATCCGCACCCCTGAGGACTCTGCGCCCCACCACCGCGCTTCCTGAAAGCGGGGGAGCCGGTTTCAGGTCTGTGGGGCGGGTTTTTTCCTGACACCTCACAGCTCACACGCAACACCTCACACATAAAACAGGCCAGGAAAAAAGAGGCAGGTAAAAAAACTGTCCCAACGCGGGCAGATTCAGTTGCCAATATCTTTGATACTCAAGTTATAGCTAAATTTTCTCAATTTCCTCTTGCGCATGAACCGCCCTCCCTCTTCCAATGCCCACAACCTCACTGAGCGAGAACGAGCCGACTTGGCGCGAATGGTCGATTACAGCTCAGTGCAGTCCCTAGCGGAAATTTGGCCACTGGCGAAACAGCGCTTTGGCAATATAAAAGCACTGTACGACCCCCACGCCAAGCCGCTGGTGGAGCTGACCTACGCCGCACTGGCTGAGCAGATTCAGCAGTTTGCCGGCGGGCTGCAGGCACTGGGGTTGCAACCGCGCAACGGGGACATGCCCCCGCGCGTCGCCCTATTTTCAGACAACAGCCCCCGCTGGTTGATCGCCGATCAGGGGATTATCGCCGCCGGCGGTGCGGATGCGGTGCGCTCCTCGCAAGCCGACTCTGATGAATTGCTGTACATTTTGGAAAATAGCAAAAGCACCTGCTTGGTGGTGGAAAACCTGGCGACGCTGAAAAAACTGCGCCCGCGCCTGGACGACCTGCCGGTGGAGTGGGTGGTGCTGCTTTCTGACGAACAGCCGCCGGATGAAGCCCTGTTGGTGCGCAACTTTTCCCAAGTGATGGCCATAGGCGCTGGCAAATTCCAGCCGCCGCCACCGTCCAACCGGCAAACCCTGGCCACCCTGCTCTACACCTCAGGCACCACCGGCAAGCCCAAAGGCGTCACCCTCACCCACGGCAACCTGCTGCACCAGATCGCCTCCTTGGGTGCGGTGATTCAGCCGCAACCGGGAGATCGAGCCCTCACCCTCCTCCCCACCTGGCACACCCTGGGGCGCACCGCCGAATACTTTTTCCTCTCCGCTGGCTGCACCATAATCTACACCAACATCCGCTACGTCAAGCGAGACTTCAAAGACTTCAAACCCCAGTACCTGGTGGCTGTCCCCCGTCTGTGGGAGTCCATCTATGAAGGCGTGCAGAAACAGTTCCGGGAACAGCCCGAAAACAAGCAGCGCTTGGTAAAAACCTTCCTGAATATCAGCCAGCGCTATATCGAAAACAAGCGCACCTGGCTGCAGCTGCAGTTGCAGCCCCAACCAAGCGCCCTTCCCGAAAGGCTGCTGGCTGGCATACAAGCCGCAGCCCTGTGGCCAATTCACGCCCTGGCAGGACGCCTGGTGTATGGGAAGATCCGGTCGGCGACCGGCGGCGAGCTCAAGTACGCCATCTGCGGCGGCGGCTCCCTGGCCATGTACTTGGAAAATTTCTTTGAGATTGTCGGGCTGGAGGTGCTAGTGGGCTACGGCTTGACCGAAACCTCGCCGGTGCTCACCGCACGGCGTTACTGGCACAACCTGCGGGGATCTTCTGGCAAACCGATTACCGGCACCGAAATCAAGATTGTCGATCCGGAAACCCGCAAAGAGCTTGCGGTGGGCCAGCGCGGCTTGGTTCTGGCGCGGGGACCTCAAGTGATGGCGGGCTACTATCAAAATCCGGAAGCGACGGCTAAGGCGATTGATTTTGACGGGTGGTTTGACACCGGCGACTTGGGCTGGGTGACGGCGGCGAACGATATTGTCCTCACCGGGCGGGCGAAAGACACGATTGTGCTCACCAACGGGGAAAACATCGAGCCCCAGCCAATTGAAGACGCCTGCGCCCGCAGCCCTTATATTGACCAGATCGTGCTGGTAGGGCAAGATCAGAAAACCCTCGGCGCACTGATTGTGCCCAATTTAGACGCCCTGCAAAAGTGGGCGGCTACCCAGAATATGCGGTTGCGCCTGCCGGCATCGCTGGCCAGCCCGCCGGTGATGGCCCCGGGCCAAGCCGAAATGCCGCCAGCAGACCTCGATAGCAAGCCCGTGCAAGATTTGTTCCGGCAAGAATTGAGTCGGGAGGTGCAAAACCGCCCAGGATACCGGCCCGACGACCGGATTGGCCCCTTCCGCCTGATTTTGCAGCCCTTTTCCACAGACAATGGCATGCTGACGCAAACCCTGAAAATCAAGCGGCCTGTCGTGATGGAACGCTACCGCGATATGATTAACGGGATGTTTTCTTGAGCCAGACTTTTTAAGCCAGAGCGAGAGCAAAGCTTATGGATATACCCACCTCGAAATTGTTCTTGAAACGATCCATTACGGTAAAAGCCGTCGTCACTCACCGCTGGAAAGAGGAAGCTCAGCAGCAACTGCAAGCTCAAATCAACCAAATTGACAGCCAGCTGCAGCAGATGGAAATGCAGGCGCAGCGGATGATATCGGAAATTCAAAGGCAAAGTATGCAGCCACCGGGACCTCAGGTGCTACAGCAAATTGAGAATATTCAAGGCCAGGTGAATCAAAGGAAAAGTGAGCTGCTAGATCAGAAAAATCAGATCCTGCAACAGCTGCAGCAAGTGCAGGTGCTGCAACTCGAACAAGAGGTTAACCAGGGCCAGATTGAAAGCCTTTTCAGCATTGAGCGGGGAGAAAACCTGGTAGAAAAGATGCAGGTGGAAATTC
>JALOOK010000091.1 GCA_025454445.1 Oscillatoria sp. Prado101
AGCTGATGGACAGCCCCAAGCCGGTGCCCTTGCCGGCTGGCTTAGTGGTGAAAAACGGGTCAAACAGTCGCCTCAAGACTTCCGGCTCTATTCCCGGGCCATTATCCGCAATCCGCACCGTAACAAAATCGGGGCGCAACACTTCGGTGCGAATGCGAATGGTGGGCGTGGGGCATCCTGGTGCCGGTACCGCCATCCCCTCTTCCAGTGCGTCTATCGCATTAGCCAGAATATTCATAAACACCTGATTCACCTCACCGGCACAGCACTCCACTAAAGGCAGATCGCCAAACTCTTTAACCACCTGAATTCCGGGACGACCGGGCTGCGGTTTCAGGCGATTGTGCAAAATTAACAGTGTGTTCTCAATTCCCTCGTGGACGTTGAGCGGGCTGATTTCCACATCGTTCGTGCGAGAGAAATTACGCAAAGACAGCACAATTTGGCGAATGCGTTCCGCCCCCATTTTCATGGAAGACATCACCTTCGGCAAGTCTTCAATGACGAAATCAATTTCCAAAGAATCTATCAACTCTTCAATCTCGGAACCTGGTTCAGGATAGCGCTGTTGGTAGAGTTGCAGCAGCTCTATCAAATCGCTGACATAGTTGATAGCGTGGGAGAGGTTGCCGTAAATAAAAGTTACGGGATTGTTGATTTCGTGAGCCACACCCGCCAGAAGCATGCCGAGACTGGACATTTTTTCGCTCTGAATCAGAAGGCTCTGAGTTTCTTGCAAGTCGCGCAAAGCTTGCTGTAGCTCTAGGGCGCGAGAGCGGGCGGCGGCTGTGGCAGCACAGCTGTGTTCTAAGAGCTCAACCTGGTTCCTGTCGAGCGCCTGCTGTTGGGCTTCGCTATCTTTCTGGTACTGGCTCACCACTGCATCCATTGCTGCCAGCAATTCCGTGGAAGCGGCATTGAGAATGTAGCTCAGATGGGGATTGTCTTTTGTCAGTTCAGCATCCGTGGCGGCTGCTAACGCTCTTACCTCCCGAATGTACTCCCGCAGCTGCCGGTCTAAATTCAAAGGTGGCTCAAAGTACATCGCCTTCACCGCTTTTGAGGGCTTTCCCGGTAGCTTCAAACTCGGATCGCCCTCAATCAGCCCCTTGTGTGACTTTTCCATCAGACTGATGGCATCTAGCAACTCAGATCGCAATTTTTCCCGCTCAGCTGAGTTCTGACTGCAGACAAGTCTTAAGCAGAAGAAGGCTGTCCGCTGGGACAGCATACGCTGGCGTCCGCTGACATTTACAACGGCGGCACTAATTTCTCTGGCCATGCTAATTTCACTGATGCTGTACATAGTATTTTCAAGGACAATAACTTTCTCCCTACTGTCTCTTCTAAAAACGTGTAAAAGATTCTTAGCTGTCATGTCTGATTGAGAGAAACTGAAAAATTATATCCCTCATTTTTACATTTATTTACCCTCGTCTCCAGGCAGCTCCTGGAAACGCCGCCAAAGTCCGCTGCGCAGACTTAGGTAGCAACTTGGGTTATTTACAAAATAAAATTGCTGAGTTCCGCGCTCCGATTAAATCAGGTCTGCCATCACATATTACCCCATACTGTAAAAATTGTAAGCCAGACTGGGTGAACAGTTTGTATCCTTTTATACTGGAGTCCTTAAACTTGAAGGAAGGTTTAACGAGAGGGCGGCAGCAAAAATATAAATAACCCAAGTTGCAACTTTTGGAGGCAGAGCCGACAAAGCGGCATTCCCAGCTGCCAGGCTGGGAACGAGGGGAACGAGGGAAATCAAAGTTAAAATATTGACTTTTCCAGTTGTTTGTGATATAGGTGCTTCTGGGGGAGATGGGGATATTGGGGGCCGCTAGCAGGTGATAGCGGTTTTCAGTTGGATGAAGTAAACGCCAGAAACCCAGTTTCTTTAAGAAACCGGGTTTCTCAGTACCTCACTGCCTCCTGGGCCCACAGCCCTATTGTGACGCCGATCGCATATACAGATGCCTCAGATCACATACAATCGTATAGTGCCATCACTATATTTGCCAAAAATTGTCACAGTTACTCCCAGACTGCCCTTACAAAAACTCCAGAAATCTCAGGGCATACTAAGAATAGAAGCAGTATTGCTCCAGCAGGAGGGTATTATGATGCCTGGTATGTCGGGTTTTCTCTATCCCCACAGTCGCTACTATGGCCAGGGGACGCCACAGAATATCGTCTTCAACGCCAATTTGCAGGAATTTGCCCAGCGGGTGTCCTATATCAGCTGTCTAACCACCGGCGGGAAACTGTCCCCAGAGCAAGCCTACAAAGATATTGAAACACTCTGGGAGCAACTGGAAAGCTCAAAACAGCAACTGGGACTGGGCAAGTCTTAGTGTACCGATATCCAGTCTGCCTCAGGGAAGTATCGAGTTTGCGCCAGCCGGCATAAAGAAGGAACCCGCAACCGCGCCCAAAAGCCCTCGATTTTCCCGCCAGCCAGGGTTTTAGGTAAATGCCAGCGCCCGCCTGCTCAAAAAAATTCTTCAGTTTTTCCCCTGAACCGGCATCTTGTGGGTTGATGGCGAGGAAAAAACTCTTAAAGAATTGCTGTAAGCTAAGGGAAAGAAAAAAGTAATTTTAGAACTGCAGGGTGTTCAACTATCTCAACTTAGTAGGGGGCCTTAACAGCGCAATTTACTGCTATTAGAGCGTTTTTCATATAATAGAGGTACTGAGAAACCCGGTTTCGTCAAAGTTACCGGGTTTCTGGTACTTCACCCAAATGAAAACCGCACTTAGCAGCCCTTCAGCGATAAAATAATTAATCAACTAGATTTAATTCAAGGCAATGCATCTAGGAAACCTGAGTGATTACCCCTACCCTTCTGCTCGCAGAGTGATGATCGGCAGCCGGTGTGCCGTGGCCACGAGCCAGCCCCTGGCCACCCTTGCCGGCATGGAGATGTTCTGGGCTGGGGGGAACGCCGTCGATGCGGCGATAGCAATGGCCATTACCCTAACTGTCGTTGAGCCTACCGCCAACAGCACCGGCTCCGACGCCTTCGCCCTCGTCTGGGATGGCCAATTGCACGGACTGAATGCCTCAGGCAGGAGCAGCCATAGCTTGACAGCAGAGCATTTTTATGGTAAAGAAAAAATCCCTTCCTATGGCTGGCTGCCAGTAACAGTACCGGGAGCCGTATCCGCTTGGTGGGCGCTGTGGGAGCGCTGGGGGAGTTTGCCGTTCGAGCAGCTATTCGCACCGGCAATCCGCTACGCCGAAGGGGGTTTCCCGGTGTCGCCGGTGGTAGCCCAAACCTGGAAATCCGCCGAACAAATTTATTTGCCCCTCACCGGCACAGAATTCGAGCCATTCAAGCAGGTATTTTTCCCCGGCGGGCGAGCACCGGCTGCAGGAGAAATCTGGCGGAGTCAGGCGCACGCCCAGACACTGCGAGAAATTGCCGCCACCGGCACCGAAAGTTTCTACAGCGGCAAACTTGCTCTGGCAATCGCCAACTTCGCATCCGCCACCGGCGGTTTTCTGGGCTTGACTGACTTGGCAGCCCACCAAGCGGACTGGGTGACGCCCATCTCAACCGACTATCGCGGATTGACGGTGTGGGAAATGCCGCCCAACACCCAGGGATTGGCGGCGCTGATGGCGCTGAACATTCTGGAGGGTTTCGACTTGGGAGAATTGCGAGAAACCCGGTTTCTTCAAGAAACCGGGTTTCTTAAAGAAACCCGGTTTCCGCACCGGGAGTCAGCCGAAAGCTACCACCTGCAAATAGAAGCGATGAAACTGGCTTTTGCAGATGTGAGCCGGCACGCCGCCGATCCCTGCTGCATGGAGGTGCCGGTGGAGCAACTCCTGGATAAAAGATACGCCGCACAACGCCGGCAGCTGATAGGAGAAAAAGCCATTCCCCTGGCTGATCCCGGATTGCCCAAAGGCGGCACCGTGTATATGGCTGCAGCGGACTCCGAGCTGATGGTGTCCTTCATTCAATCCAATTATATGGGTTTCGGCAGCGGCATTCTCATCCCCGGCACCGGCATTGCCTTGCAAAATCGGGGTGCCGGTTTCACGCTGCAACCCGGACACCCGAACCATTTCGCACCGGCAAAGCGCCCCTTGCACACGATTATTCCCGGGTTTCTGACGCGGGATGGGGAGCCGGTGGGGCCATTTGGCGTCATGGGCGGGCCAATGCAGCCCCAGGGACACTTGCAAATAGTAGTAAATATGGTCGATTACGGCATGAATCCCCAAGCAGCCCTCGATGCGCCCCGGTGGCAATTTGTTGCCGGCAATCAAGTCGTGCTCGAACCGACGGTGCCCGATCCGGTAGTGCGGGAGCTGGCGAATCGGGGGCACGATATATATATTGGCAATTTGCCGGCTGGCTCCACAGTCACCGAAACGGGACAATTTGGTCGCGGGCAGATTATTGTGCGGAAAAATGGCGTCTTCGTAGCTGCCTCAGAACCCCGTGCCGATGGCATGGCGCTGGCGTGGTGAGCTACCAGACTAAAATCTGGGGCTATAGAAACTTGCGTCCGCCTGCGCGGACTTTTTATCGGAACAAAAGTAAAATCTCAGATATCTAGTTGAAAAATGACGGCGACTTTATAACAGATATGCGAACCTTTCGGAACAAAAAGAAACTGCTGGCGCGTGTGGCTACCCTGTGGCTAACTCTAGCGATTCCCCAAATCTCTGGGTGCGCGAGGTCTGCCGAGTCTTCCCCAAAACCGACATCTCCTCCCGCGCCTTCCCAAGCGAAACCGGCACCCCAAGAAATTGTGCGATTAAATGAGGTGCGCTCCCTCCCTGGCAAGTTGGATGCCGTGCCGATGTTTAACAGCAACAGCCCGGAATGGGTGAAAACAGAGGGAATTTTGCTCTCCACCTTTCCCCCAGATGGGAAAAAAGTGCCTGCGGCTCATCTCAACTTTCCCTTTGAGGGAGAGTTTACCCTATTCGCCCACCACCACACCCACACGCCCAAGGATTTGCAGACGCTTTACACCGGCTTGCTCGTCTATAATCCTGGCACAAAGCCGGTGACTTTAGACGTACTGCAGGCGGCTAGCTACCAGATGCAAGAAGCGCCATTTAAAGAAAAGCCGGCCATGCTGGAAAATCCCAGCGGCGAGGTTTATTCGGGTCCGGGCATTCGGGCGGTAGATAATGTGCTGCGGGGAATAAGACAAGCGGATTTTCCGGCGCAATTGGAGATTCCGCCGGGGGAAAGCCGGATGTTGCTGAATCACCCCACGCCGGTGCGGGGTTTGGAGAAGCCGATCAATGGCCGGTCTACCTTTATGGAACTGAACAGCAGTGGCAGGGTTTACGTTGCCAGTTTGACGATGTTTGCGAAGAAAAATCCTGACGGTAGCGAACGCGCCCCCACTCTGGAAGAATGGCAGAATTTGCTGGATAACGGTGGGTTCGCCGGTCCTCGCGAACAAACCCCAACACCCCCTTCAGCAACTAGCGGAAAGCTGATTTACGGGCGGGTTGGCGGCGTGCAGTCAGGTTCTAAATGGGAAGCGCAGCTTGTGGATGCCGGTGGGAAGACTCTCAGCATTCCTCAACCGGGGAAAGGCTTATCTTATGCTATCAGCACTCTGCGGGGTGGCAGACTGGGCACCAATCAAGTGCAAACTGCGAAAATGCTGGTGCGCTATCCAGATACCGCTTACGAAGCGCACGGGAATTATGGGGTTCGCTATGACCTGAGTTTGCCGCTTGTCAACCGCACCGGCAAACCCCAAACTGTGGCGCTGACTGTGGAAACGCCGCTCAAGGAAGACAGACTGAGCAAGGGAGGTTTGCGCTTCCAGAAACCGCCGCTGAATTTCCCGTTTTTCCGGGGGACGGTGCGGCTGCGCTATAATGATGGCGGCGGGAAGCCGGTGACTCGCTATGTGCATTTGTGGCACCGGTTCGGTCAGGTTATCGACCCCCTTTTGAAGCTAAACCTAGCAGCGGGAGAGGAGCGTTTAGTGCGGGTAGATTTCTTGTATCCCCCCGATGCTACACCGCCGCAGGTACTGACGGTACTCACTTTGGAATAGCTAGTCAGGAGCGCTGTGCCGGCTGCTAAAACTGTAGGGTGGTTAAGCGTTGCGTAACCCACCCAATTTCTTTGTATCTGGTCTTTATTTATTATAAAATTAACAGTAGTAACGGGTATAATTGAGTTGTGAAAGGGATTTTTTTAAGAAACCGCCAAGACGCCATAGACGCGTAAGCGTTGCGGCTCGCGATAGCGAGCTAGCGGATCGCCCGCAGGGTAGAGCGCCAAGGGAAAGAGTGCGGCACCCTATTTACAACTGTAAATTTATAACTGTAAGGTGCGTTGTGCCGGCGCACAGCGCACCCTACTAAAAGGAAGATCCGGGCTGCTTGAGAAATTCTGCCTCCTCAGGCGTTGTCTCGCGCCCCAGAATTTGGTTGCGGTGCGGGAAGCGCCCGAATCGCTCAATTATCTCCAGGTGACGAACCGCATAATCAATAGTTGGCGCACTGTCCGAATCGTCACTCAGCCGGCGAAACAGCTCCACAGACCGGCGCTGGTGCTCCAAATTCTCGCTATGTTCAAAGGGAAGATAGATAAACCAGCGCTGCACCGGCAGCATTTCCCTGTCAAACCCCTGAGCGACCGCATGCTGCGCCACGAAGAGCGCTTGCGAGTCAGTCGCAAAAGCCTGAGGCTGACCCCGAAACATATTCCGGGGGAACTGATCTAGCAGAATAACCAAAGCCAAACAGCCTGCCGGTGCTGACTGCAAATCCTCTAATTTGCCCGCAGCAGCCAACTCGTAATCCCCGAGGAAACGCAACCGCACCTCCTGATCAAAAGCTGCATCTCTCACAAACCAAACCTTCCGGGGTTTCCCATAACCAGCCTCACCCGGCTGACCAAACCAAAACCCCAAAATCTCCTCAACTCCTGCCATATTTTCCTCTTCCTTTGCGCTCGGGCGCGTCTTGGCGATTCATTCAAAAAGCCTCACCCCAAAATCTGCCAGCGTCACCGTAAAACTGCGCCGCTCCCCAGTGGCCACAAAACCAATCACAACCTCACAAGCCACCGCCACAGCCAGCATGACCAGATTTCTCGCCAGGGGGTAATCGCAAATGTCATCATTTGCCGGCGATGGGACGCGATAACTTTCATTCCAGATTGCCTCAGCGTAATCGCTAGCCAGCCCGACGTGCAGGCAGGGAATAGACGCACCGGCACAGTAATCCTTCACCGCCTGACGCCCCACACTGTTATCAACAGTATCGATCGCCAAGGCGCTATTTGTCAACAGCTGCCCAGCATTTGCCGGTGTCAGTTCTTTTGATTGCGCCTCCACTTTTACGCCTAGCGCCCGGTAGAGGTTATTTGCCAGAATCTTGGCTTTGAAAGCGCCGACATCTGAGCGATAATAAGGCTGGGTGGAGAGGTTGCGCTCTTCGATGCGGTCGCGGTCAATTACCCGCAGCTGCCCGAAGCCAGAACGGGCTAAATTTTCCGTGATGTTGGCACCTAAGGCACCAGCACCGCACACTGTCACCGGCAAGTTTTTGATTTTGGCCATCAGTGCCGGTGTTCTGTAGAGTTGTTCGTGGAAGAAGATAGACATGATTTTATTTAAATTTTATTTAACCGCCAAGACGTCAAGGACGCCAAGAGAGTTTGGTGAGGGGATGGGGTGAATTCAGCGATTTTCAACGACGCCGACGAGGGATTGCAGGTCAAAGTTGCGATCCATTCCGCTCAGGCAGATGCCGGCGCTGACGACGGTGAGGTCATTTTTGGAGATGGCGCTAGTGTGGTGTTCGCCGGTGCTGGTTGTCCACTCGACGAGCCAGTGATCGTCGCGATCTCGGAACTCCCGCAAAGTGCCGCCTCCGGTGCGCAATGCTTCCTGGAGGCGCTTTTCATCGCGCTGCTGCAGGCGGTCAGCTTGGAAGTCCTCCGCCTGTTGGGCCACGAGTTGGTAGACTGTCCGCATTTCTGGGGTCATGCCTTTGAAGTGGACTGCTGGTGGGGGCGTCACCTGTTGGAGTTGCTCTCTGAGGTGTTCCGCCGGCATGGGATCGGCTCGCCGGTCAATTTCTTCAAACCAGCAACTGCGCCCGTCCCATCTGGCCACCACCGGCTCGAAGGACGCCCCATCTTGTACTAGGTGTACCGGCACGGGTTTGGCGGTGCCGGTGCGTGAGCGCATGTCGGATTCATTGACGGGGTAAGCCAGCCAGGTTGTCCCTCGCAAAATGTGAGCCAGCCACAGGCGCACGGCTTTGAACTGTTGCAGGTATTCTGCCACTTGTGGCAAGTCTGCTTCTGCGACAACGTTTGCGACTTTTTCGCTTGCCGGCTGGAAAATGCCCCAGCCTTCAAAGTTGCGCGGAAAGGGCGTGAAGGTGTAAACCATGCCGGCTACTCGGGTGCGCACCTGTCCAAAGCGGACGCAGGGTGCCAGGAACTGGGTGTCGTGCAGCTGGTTTTCTTGGGATGCGATTTGGTTGAGGAGTTTGCGAATATCTGTCACTGTTTTCAACTGACTGCAATGATGTTTAGATGGTAGCTGATACTTTCAGGACTCAAGTCGCCCGCCTGCAGGTAGCTCCAGGCTCTACTGCCGGTGGGGCGCTAGCCCGGTTCCTGGGATTTGTAGATATATTCCTTTTCAAAGGTAAGATTATTCGCTGTCTGGCCCAAATATAAGATACTTTCAAAATTAAATAGCTCGAAAATATAATCCAATAATTCCCTTTCGTTTACCCAGGGCCTGCTATAATAATAATTGCCAATTATATCTCGATTAACGACTTTTTCTTTAATGAGCTTTGAGCGTATGGGCCTTATATATCGGTAAAATAGCACTGCCTGACTTGAATAGTTACCCTGCAACTCGAAAAATCGTTGCTGCTCGACAAAACTCATTAGAAATATGCTTCTCAATAGTTCAAGTCCCAAAATAAAATCTCCCAATTTTTTCAATGAATCAGCTGTCATATTGTCAGGAATCATGCCGCTAGAAACGTAATAATTGTAGCAGTATTCAGCAATCTCTTTTTCTCCCAACATTTTGCCGATACAAAATTTATTGAAAGCGGCTGTAATCCGCTCCTGCAAATATTTTTTGGACTGCTCGGCCAGATTGATAAGCTCGGACTGTATTAAATCATTTAAAATTTGGTGCTGCTGCTCCGGAGATATACTGGCAAACAAAGTCATTGAATTTAATAAATAGCGTCTTGTGCTTGGATCTTTGGCACGAAAGTCTTCTAAGAACGTACAAGGTATGACTCCAAATCTATTTAAGGGTTGGTTAGCAAAATCTTGATTCATAGAAGAAATCCTTGCAGTCAGGAGCGCTAAGTATTATAGTCGCTTTCGGGGTTGGTTTTGCCATTTCGTCTTCAGGTCAAGCCGCGTCGAGGCGCGTGCGGGCGCAGGGTGGGAGGGCGTTTGACCGGCAGCGAGCGGGCCAACCGAACGCTCCGGCGTCCGCGTCGCCCCTCAGACAGAGTGCGAGCTCAGCCTTCAACAAGTATATGTAGATGCACCGGCACCCGCGCGGGAAAGGAGGGAGAGACGGGGGCGATAGCCCTCAGGCAAAGGGGCTGCTGATCTGCGGAAAGGGTGCTCAACCGCGCCACAAGCGCCGGCTCGCCCCCTCTATTGTGCCCACCAGAGGAATAAAAAGTGCAATATTAAAGATTAAAAACCAATTTTCAAGGATTCTCTTATTTAGTTTTTAATTTTTAACTTTTAATTGATTGCGCTGTGCTGTGGATACGCCGTTGGACGTCCACCCGCCACGCCCCACCGCCATAACCGTAGAGCCTGTAATCGCAGCAGGGGTATCTCTTCGCCAGCAACAGCAAAAACCACGGGTGAGCCCCCGTGGTTTGCCCTGATTTCGCACTGTCCTTCTCCCCCGTCACACCCCAGGATGTCCCCTCCCCTGTGTGAAGAGCCACTGCTGCGCTGCGCCCTCATTCTATACCATTCGGGTCGTAAATTCACACATCAAATCCACCCTGCCTTTGCGCAAAACAGCTGGATCTAATCGTTCAGTCGTGTTGCAAGTCAGCAAAACGACAAGGCGCTGCTGTGCCTGAATCCCAGACTCATCAATCACACTCTGGTACAAAGTCCCATCCAGCAAACTGAGAATGCGTTCAGTTTTGTTGCTGTACTGGGCAGCTTCGCTGGAGCGGTCTTGAGCCAAGTTATCGGCTTCATTAATGATCAGGCAAATCCGCTCCAAATAACTCGGCGGCACAAAATTTTCCGCCGAATCGTGATCGAGGATGAAAATTACATACCCCAGAGGCACGAGAATTTCTTTGGCCACGGCTTGCGTCCAAGCCGTTTTGCCTGTCCCCGGCTCTCCGTGCACGAGCACAGCCAGCCGGTTTTGGTCGAAAATTGCCTGCTGCACTGCATCAGTAAAGTTTTGGATGCCGGCAGGGAAAGTCCGAATCGGAAACTGACTGTGAATCTGTCCGATCCGATTCTGATACCCGCTGGTCATCACGGCCAGATTGTATGTCGCTTTATTAATCAGGGGAGCTAAATCTTGGGCAATCAGAGTGTAGCGGCGCTTCTGCCAGCCAGAGATTTCCAGCCAAGTATCTGACTTTGACCAGTAGGCAAAAATAGTGCCGATATTTTTCAGCCGTTTCCAGTCTAAAAATCGGTCTGTGGGGTAATAAAAAGTTCTCCCCTCTAAGCACTGGGTAATGATATCCGGACGCCCCAATAATTCCAAACTTCTGAGAACCGTAATTTCCTGGAGCCGTTCCAGAGCGCAATCCAGGGGAATCCGGTCGCGGCTGACGGAAAGGCTGACCGGCGTTTCCGCACTGAGAACGTCTTTGTAGCGCTCGTCTGGGCCTGGAAGTTCCGGAGTTATGTAATCCCAAAACTCATCTATGCGCTCTCGCGTGTAATCCGAGAAAACATCCAAGACATTTGCCCACCAGGCAAAGTCATTGCG
>JALOOK010000517.1 GCA_025454445.1 Oscillatoria sp. Prado101
TCAGGTTGTATCTGGTCAATTAAGGTGTGTAAGTCCTCGTATATCGTACAAAGCCGCTGCCCAATTTCCTGCTTAGCCGGTGTTTGAATGACGCCAAAATCTATTGCGGAAACGGCGTGAGCCCCTGCCCTATCAATCTGGCAGGAAATCACGCCAAATCCTAGAGTGGCTAACCCCGGATCTAATCCTAGAATTCGTTTTTCCATTGGCGCTGATTTTTTGAATTTTTTTGAACCGCAGAGGGCGCAGAGGGCGCAGAGGGATGAGATAATTATCTGCGTTTATCTGCGTTCATCTGCGGTTCGTTCCTAGCGCTTACCGGCAGCAGCGGGCTTGCTATCTTCTGGTTCGGGGAGTCCAAACACCCGGCAGAAGACTTTCTCAACTTTGTAACCGGAATCGATGGATTCCAGGGGGTCTTTGCGCAGCCGGTGCCGCAAACACATGAGGATGACGCGGCGGATATCATCCACTGTCACTTCCGTGCGACCTTCGAGAGCCGTCAGGGCTTTCGCGGCGCGGTTTGTCACCAAATCGCCCCGCAAACCATCGACATCGAGTTCGGAACAGACTTGGGAAATTTGCACGCGCAGGTCGTAGTCAATTAATTTGCACGCGCAGCACCGGCTCTTTCACGGTGCGGATTTCGCAGCACAAGCCGAAGCGGTCGAGCAACTGGGGTCGCAGCTCGCCTTCTTCGGGGTTTCCCGATCCGACTAGCACAAATCGAGCCGGGTGTCTGATAGAAATTCCCTCGCGCTCCACCGTATTCCAGCCCGATGCGGCGGAGTCGAGAAGCACGTCTACCAGGTGGTCGTCGAGCAGGTTAACTTCATCAATGTAGAGAATGCCCCGGTTGGCTTTGGCGAGCAGTCCCGGTTCAAAGGCTTTGACGCCTTCAGAAAGGGCTTTTTCAATGTCAATGGTGCCGCAAACGCGGTCTTCGGTGGCACCCAAGGGCAGGTCTACCATTGGGACTTTTTTCTGGACAGCCGGCACCTCTTCGAGTCGCGCCAGCCTTTCGCGCACGTCATCGCTCATTAAGTCTGGGTCGTTTGGGTGGCTGTTGAAGGGATCGTCCGCCACGACTTCGATTTCGGGGAGCAGGTCTGCCAGCGCCCGGATAGTGGTAGATTTGCCGGTGCCGCGATCCCCCATGATCATCACCCCGCCAACTTTGGGGTCAATCACATTCAGCAGCAGCGCCAGTTTCATCTCTTCCTGCCCAACAATGGCAGTGAAGGGAAACACGGCGCGACGGGCGGTTAAATTCAGGGGGGGACGGGCTGTGGCGGTGAGAGTCACGAGAATTCCTAGGGGTTAAGCATTGTTGATTACCGTTTTTTATTGTGCCACACTGGGAAGCAATTTTTATGCTTTCTTTGGGAAGAATTTGCCTGTAGCCAAAAGGCACCCGCTGCCATTGCTTTCCCCACATGCGCTTATCTGCAAAAAAAGTGGTAAAATCTAGTGGGCCATATTTTCGTGCCAGTGCCGGTCAGTCCCGCAGTTCCAACAGACCTGCCATTTGAGAAATGCCGGCACTGGCGCCAACGCTCTCAACAGCAGGTCGTTGATAAGGCAGGGATTTAAAAAAGCGGGAAAATATCATCCGGTTAATTCATATTAGAAATATTAGTCTGCGAAGGCGGACGCACGTTTGTATAGCGGCAGAATGAATTATGCCGTATAACAAGCATACAGCCGGACAGAATCAAACTGAGGCCGCGATGGCCACGGGTTGGGACTGCCGGTGGCCCTGGGGAGCGGAAAGCACTGTCCCGATCTTCCCTGTCCCTGTCACTGGCACTGGGGATGGCATGCTTTTTGGGTGCCGGTGGGCGGCGCTGTTCGGTTGCCAGACTGAAGATTGGCCAGACAGAGAATTTGGCGTGCCGTTGGTAGCCGGCCATAAAGTTGGCGACAGTTTGCTTTAATAGCCAAAAAATGATTGTGGAAATGCAGATGGCGCTTTCTAATTATGGCCTGGAGAGCCGATTTGTCTGGCTGGTTGGCGAGACATGACTCGCCGCCGGCTCCTATGCGCTGCGATGCGACAAAGCTAAGTGCCGCGCTTTTGTGGGAAAGGTGCCGGCTACTATATATATATGGCCGCGCTTTCGCGCTCGGTGGCCACCACCCCCTACAGTCCGCCAGTGGAGACAGTGCTGGGGCGTGAGGGCGAGCGAGTGGCTGAACACTCTCGCCCGGTGGCAGCCGCCGAAGGCAGTCTAGCGCCAAAGAGGGCTGCGGCAAGCACCAGCAGGCAGACAGCATCCAGGAGATTTTCAAGGGTAAGTTTTTTTAATATAAAGGAAGCGAGTTGTGTCAGTCGTGCCTATAAATGGAGTGACAATTTACCTCGCCCAGACTTTACTAGGGGAAAAGTGACGAAATTTACACCAGACAGTTGGCAGTCCAAAAATTTTTATGATAAAATATCCGTGACTAGCAGTGATAGTGGCAGCGGCAGGCGGTCAGATTTACACTCCCACAATACCGAATCATTTGGGTTGCAGTGGGCTGTCATATAAACCAAGCGGTAGGAAGCCACTCTTGAACTTTACCGCAGCCAGGTAACGCTGCTCACCTTGAATTTTTCTCAAATCCAATCCAAGAAAAGGTAAAAAAATGGCTGCCCGTCAAATACTTGTAGTAGAAGACGAATTTATGGTTGCAAAATACTTGCACTTTAAATTGCCAAAACTTGGCTATCATGTGGCCAGTGTTGTTTCGTCCGGTGAGGCAGCCCTGGAAAAAGCCGCACAAACCAAGCCCGATTTGGTTTTGATGGATATTAACTTAAAAGGGCAGATGGACGGCGTGGAAGCGGCGGCTCAAATTCGCAGTCGTTTTAATATTCCGGTTGTCTATCTAACGGCTTGCGCAGATGAACAGACGTTGAAACGAGCGGGAATTACAGAACCATTCGGCTATCTTCTCAAACCTTTCCAAGATAACCAATTACAAACAACCATCGAAATTGCCCTGCACCGGCATCAGGCAGAAGCCAGACTCAGGAGCGGGTTGGAAACTTCAGAAAAACTCAGGAAAGAAGCCGAAGAACTGAGCGATAAAAAAACGCGCCATCTCTCCATAGCCTCCCACGAGTTGCGCAACCCGCTGACTACTATTTTACTTTCTGCCGAAACCCTGGCATCTAACCTCGACAGATGGGACGATCAGAAAAAACTGCGATATCTTCATTTCATTCAAGGGGCTGCCGAAAATATGAGCCGGGTGATCGAGGATGTTTTGGTGATGGGGCGTGCGGAAGCGGGCAAACTGGAGTTTAAACCGGCACGGCTGGATCTGGAAAATTTCTGCCGCAATTTGGTGGAAGAGTTGCTGCTGGGGATCGGCAAAAACCATCGGCTCATATTTAGCCGCACCGGCACCCACCGCACTACAGTGATGGACAAACAGCTGCTGCGGCACATCCTGATCAATCTCCTTTCCAACGCCATCAAATATTCCCCCACCGACAGCACTATTAATTTTACCCTAATTTGTGAGGCTGGCGTGGCGGTGTTTCAGATTCAAGATGCCGGGATCGGCATTCCTCCGGAAGACATGCACCGGCTGTTTGAAGCGTTCTACCGGTGCAGCAATGTGGACACGATCGCTGGAAACGGGCTGGGTTTAGCGATCGTCAAAAAGGCGGTCGATTTACACAAGGGTGAAATCGCTGTCGAGTCGGAAGTAGGAGTCGGCACAATTTTTACTGTGACGCTACCCTTGAGTGGGGAGTAGGGGAATAAGCTGTTTATTTTTACCGCAGCCTGTAGCAACGGATACGCAGATAGCACCAGCATTCCCCTCGTTCCCACCCTGAGGCTGGGAACGAGGATCTGTCGGCTCTGCTTACTTCCTCAAACAAGCTGATTAAAAGCCTAATCGCTTATTTGCTCAATATGAGTTCCGCCCCCATTGGCAAATGTTCTGAACCCGTTGCCGGCAGCACCTTTGCCGAGCGCGATCCCCAGTGTCGAGAATACCAAATATAGTCAATCCTCACCAGTGTAAATTTGAATTCACCCTTGAAATTATCCCTCAGTAAAGTCAGATTAAAACCGTTAGGCCAATTAA
>JALOOK010000518.1 GCA_025454445.1 Oscillatoria sp. Prado101
TCACCCCTCACCCCTCACCCCTCACCCCTGACACCGGAGGACATGCCATGCAATCCAAAACCACTCTCGCTTACACCCAAACAGCCCAAAAGTCTGCTCCTAAATCGACCAAGCGTGGCGAATTCCTGGTAATGGAGAATGTTACCAAGGTCTATAAAACGCCCAAAGGCCCGTTTACGGTACTCGATGGCGTCAACCTCACTGTTGAGCAGGGCGAGTTTATCTGCGTCATCGGTCACTCTGGCTGCGGCAAATCGACGCTGCTAAACATGGTTTCCGGTTTCGCCCAACCCAGCACCGGCAGGGTAGACCTGCAAGGTGCCCCCATTACTAAGCCCGGTCCTGACCGCATGGTGGTGTTCCAAAACTACGCCCTGCTTCCTTGGCTGACGGCGTTTGAAAATATCTACCTGGCGGTTGACTCGGTTTACCCGGAAAAGCCGGAAGCGGAAAAGCGCGACATCGTGCGCAAGCATCTGGCAATGGTGGGGCTGACGGAAGCAGCTCAGAAAAAGCCCACCCAAATCTCTGGGGGGATGAAGCAGCGGGTGTCCATCGCCCGGGCGCTGGCCATCCGCCCCAAGGTGCTGATTTTGGATGAGCCGTTCGGCGCTCTTGATGCTATTACTAAGGAAGAGTTGCAGGAAGAGCTGCTGAAAATCTGGAGTGATAACCGGGCGACAGTGCTGATGATCACTCACGACATCGACGAAGCCCTGTTCCTGGCCGACCGGCTGGTGATGATGACCAATGGGCCGGCTGCTAAAATTGGCGAGATTATGGAGATCCCTTTCCCTCGCCCCCGCGATCGGGCCCGCATTATGGAAGACCCGGAATATTACAACCTGCGCAACTATGCTTTAGATTTCCTGTATAATAGGTTTGCTCACGACGCTGATGAGTAACTCTTTCAGGAAAAGGGCAAGCACGCCAAAGGCAAAATTTTTCGATTTTCCTTTTGCTGTTTGCCTCGTTTAGGCTGAAAGCTGATACCTGCCTCCTGCGTCACATGACCGGGAGGTGGTTCTGCTTTTTGATTGACCCTCACTTCCTCTGTCTAGACTGGGTGCGACCTGAATGAAACAACAGCGCCCTAAAACAAATCTGATAGCGGTCTGGCTGTTTATAAATGTGACAGCAATGTTGTTATGGAAAAAATTGTTGGCGCAACTGAAAACTCACAGCCAGGATGAGAACTTTCTGCACTGGCTGGAGAAAGGAGAGGTGCTTGTCTCCAAAATCCTCTCTGTGGCTATGATAATTGTTATTCTGGAGTCTATTTTAAACCTGGGAGTGTTTATGATGGAGGGGCTGCTCACAGCTCCCACAAAATCTTTTAGCAAGACTCTGTTTGAAACTTTTGGCCTGTTTCTGAATGTTTTGATTGCCCTGGAAATTCTGTATCGCTACTTCTTTAATCGCCGTGGCTCGAAAGATTATCATTCTGGATCTGGAGAAATATGACGGCATTAAGATTGTTGGCTTGGGGATATCTATCTTCGCTCTTTCTATTAGCTACTGGATTGTTAAAAGCATGAACGCCAAGCGGAATGGCGAATAACAGGCTGGCATCCCCCGCACCGGGGCGGCCCGCAGCGGCAATCAACCTCAGTTTGAGCCAATATTAGGTATAGCGATGTAAATCAGCGATATTTTACCTTTAATTTTGGCTACCTACTGAACCTAGTCGCGGGCATGAACCAGATTGTTTCCTCAGCGGTGCAGCACTTGCAAGTGCTGGGCTGAAGATGCCTAGATAGACTACCCGCGGCGGGACTTCTATAGCCTGGAAACTAAGCGCTGGTGGCAAATCCTCCCCTTGCTGCCAGCAAATCAGTTGGAACGATGGCCTCCCCTAACCTAAAATATATGGGAAACTTACCGGTGAAGAGTCAGGAGCAAACTTGTCAGAATTCAGAACTGCCGCAGTTGCAGCAAGCTGAGGAGATTCCGAATCGCCGTCATTGCTTTGATGGCTGGGTTGTGTTACAATAGTTTCAGCCAGCAGCCCAGGATTGCATACTCCCAGCGAAAGCCGGTGTTGCCCTGCTAGTTCCCCGTATAGCAATATTCACGCTCGGTTCCGACACGATCTTCGGAATGATCGCCTATCCTAGGATGTCTGGACGTAGGGCAGGCGCTCGAAAAGCCCGTTACCGTGCGTGGCTAGTGCTATAAAAAGTGGGTTATTATTGTAAGAGGTGCTAAAATAAACTCAGTTTAAAAGGGCTGATTATCAATGCGCCACACGCTTTCTGTAGTTCCTGAAGTGGGCATTTTTTGTGAGGCGGTAATTGAGCGCGTAAGAACAAGATTGCCGGCGGTAGTTGAGGATTTCCCAAGTTGGCTAAAGTCAGCTATTCATTCGGCTAAAACAGAAGCGGCAGACTGGGAGGGGTAGCCGGTGTTGCTGCCAGGAACGACCGGCTCAAGAGCGGCAAAACTTATACAGGGAGCTGGCGGTTTTATTTTTGAGGCGGAATTATGAGAGAGGAATTAAGTAGCCCAGCATTGAGAGGGTGTCGGCAAGAAGCTTTGGCTGTAAGCTGATTCACCCTCTCCCCCATGCCGCACGCTTGTAAATATGGGTGGCATTGGTTATATTATCAATTGCCAGCCCCTGATTTCCCCGGCGCAATGGGGAAATCACACTACTAGGCCAAACAGAACCCCTGTCAAGCTGAAAAGATTTGGCTATGGCGGCGGCTACAAGGCAGAGTTTGCTAGAGTCACAGGACTTCTGCCACCCAAGTCCCGTGTCCACTGAAAGGGTTTGAGAAAAACGGCTTCGCAAGGCTTCCTCGGAAAACCGTGATGCCACAACCTCATGTCACAACCTCAATTGATGCTGCGCTACCGGGGGGCTAGCCCTGCACCTCACCTCTGGCACAGAGAGGTGCCGGTGCCCAATGTTTGAAGAGGAAGACAAGTTTTTGCACCTCGCCAGATGGCGAGAGAAGCTCAGCATATCTCCGATCCGGCATCCCCTGGCTATTTCGAGAACTTGGTGGAACTCGTTGCGCAGCACGGATGGCCAGACCAGAGGCCACTGCGGCTGTTTGGCGGCGCTCTTGATGGAAGCGCCTGGTTGGGGCGTCAGCCAGATCAGTTGGTGCGTCTTGAGGCCAAAATAGACTCAGCTGACAGACTCAGTTGACCGGATGGTGGCACGGAGGGCGAGAATTGAGGCAAAGCACGATCCCTGTGCGGCAATCGAGATCGAGTTATGAACTGCCACAGTTTATCCCAGTCATAATCTCATCCAAAATAGATGATGGCTCGTGATAATTTTTAGGCTAAGACACAGATTAGGAGTTGTAATGAACAGTCAACCGTCCGCTGCCACCCCGATGAACGCCCCAAAGTCGGCGTCTACCCCAATGAATACCAAGGCAGCCATGCCGCCCCTGCCGCTCAAATCGATTCTCAGCGTTGACCTGGGCCGGACGTCCACAAAAGCCTGCGTGAGCCGAGATGCGGACAGTGTGGTATTCATTCCGGCGAATGTCATAGAGAAGCAGGTGCAAGATGTGCGGGGAGGCACCTTTGAGCCCCGCTCTGCCGACATCTTATTGGATCTGTGGCTGGAGTATCAGGGGAGCGGCTTCGCCTTTGGCCAGCTGGCTGCTGACTTTGGAGCCAAGCTTTACTCGGAAACGGGCAATCTCCATCAATCCAAAACCGAGGAGGCTCTGCCCAAAGTTCTCGCTTGTATCGGGTTCTTCAACGACAAGCTCAAGGACAAGGATGATTTGGCAGTCGTGATCAGCCTGCCTTACTATTCCCAGGAGCAGTTTGAGCGAGAGAAAGAAAAAGTCCTCAACCTGCTGACCGGCCCTCATGTGATGAGCTTTCGGGGCGAGCAGATATCGCTGAACATTACCAAAGTGTGGGTGATTCCCGAAGGGTACGGCAGCCTGATCTGGTGTGAGGCCCAAGCGAAGAAGCCATCGACCACAGACTTTTCCAAAGTGCCGGTGGCGATTATAGACATCGGGCACCAGACGACAGACTGCTTAATGGTGGACAATTTCCGGTTCGCGCGGGCGGCTTCCAAGAGCGAATCCTTTGCCATGACCAAGTTCTACGAACAAGTGGCCGCCCAGATTGAGGGGGCTGACCCTCAATCCCTGACCCTGATCCAGGCGGTGAACCGGCCCAAGGGAGACCGGTTCTACCGCCCGAGAGGCGTTACCAAGCCCACCAATCTCGACGATATCCTGCCCAACCTGAAAGAAGCATTTTCCCGCGAGATGTGCACCCGCGTGCTGGAATGGCTGCCAGAGCGAGTTACAGATGTTATTCTTACAGGGGGGGGCGGTGAGTTTTTCTGGGACGACATGCAACGCTTGCTGAAAGACGCCCGGATCAACGCCCACTTAGCCTCGCCGTGCCGGCCAGCCAATGCTCTGGGGCAGTACATGTATGGAGAGGCCCAGCTGGCGTCAGTGACGGTTCGCTCACCTAAGGCTTGAACTTAATGTTCCAGAGGTCAAACAAGACAAATCGATCGGTCACGTTCAACCTGGAGGTTGCTGACCAAACCTTGTTAGCGGTTATTGAAACCGAGTTGGCCAAACAGCCGCACAAGACTTTCAGTGACCTCTGCAAGGAAGCGCTCTGGCAATTTTTATATATTTCCGAATCTGTACGCCCCAGCCCCAAAACAGGGGAGGTGGAACAGCAAATTGCTCAACTGCAGAGTCAGTTGGCTGACCTCCAGCAGCAGCTGGGGGGCAAAGAATCAGACCAGTTGCAGGCCCCTGACAGCCAGCAACTGGCCAGCCTCGACCGCCTGATGGAACAGCAACTGGCGGGGCTGCAGCGCCAAATTGCCGCTCAGGAACAGCAGGTAATGGCCAAAGCATCTGAACAGTTGCAGGCGGTTACCGGCCAGCTACAGCTCACCCTCTCAGGCCAGATACAGCAGCAAGTCGCTGAGGT
>JALOOK010000092.1 GCA_025454445.1 Oscillatoria sp. Prado101
ATCCCCCCAAACCACCCTTAAAAAGGGGGCGTTGCACAGTAGAAGGATGATTTCACTTTTTGCACTCATCCAAAACCCTCTCTTACTCCCCCTCCCCGCGCTCCGTTGGTGGGGGGTGGGGGGGTGGGGTTCATCCGGCCATTGTGCAACGCCAAAAAGGGGGGCTTTGAGTATCCCCCCCCCTTTTTTAAGGTGGGGGTAGGGGGGGAAATCACATGACTTACAAGTAAGTAGCAACTTGGGTTATTCTATATAACTTTGTTTTGCGGATTGCTTCTGTGGGTATTTGAGCCGGTGCCTCAGCCCATCAGCACAAGGTTTGCGGGACTCTACACCGGCATTAACGGTAAATCACATTATTAAAATTGCAGAACATGGGTTAAATATTTATGAGGTGAGCCGAGATAGCGTTTCTAAATGATTTGTGAGACGAGGGGCTAAAAACCCGGTTTCTTAAAGAAACCGGGTTTCTGGCGTGTACTTCATCCAACTGAAAACCGCTATAGCTGCACGCTTGCCAGGGAGACTTTCCACGAGGGCAAAGGAACTACTGGCTATCGACAGGCTGCATATTGTACAATTCAGGAAGCGGGGGGAGAGCGATACAGACAGCATTTCCACCCGCAATCGACTCAAAAAAAAGTTCAACAAACAAGGAATCACAGAGAATGGCCTTATTCTTAGGCGACAACAACGATAACCTGTTAACCGGCACCATCGAAAATGACACCTTAATCGGCGGAAACGGAGGGGACACCCTCACCGGCGGTGACGGCAATGACCTGCTGTTTGGCGACAGTGGGAATAATACCTCAATCGACGGCACCGAGGATGACACCTTAACCAGCGGCGGGGGAGACGATCTTCTCGCAGGAGAATCAGGAGACGACACCCTCTTTGGCCAAGGGGGAAATGACACCTTAAGCGGCGGCGAGGGAAATGACATTTTAAGCGGCGGCGAGGGAAATGACTTGGTTTCAGGAGACACAGGTAATGACCAGCTGTTTGGCGACGCCGGGAATGACACACTAACCGGCAGCGACGGGAATGACACCATAACCGCTGGCACTGGCAATGACAGTCTGGAAGGGAATTCAGGAGAAGACCGGCTATTTGGAGAAGACGGAAATGACTCTTTAGACGGCGGCGAGGGAAATGACATTTTAAGCGGCGGCGAGGGAGACGACTCTCTCTCTGATAACGCAGGTAATGACCTCGTGTTTGGCGGCGCTGGAAATGATACAATTAACGGCGGCAGCGAGGATGACACGCTCACCGGCGGCAGCGGAGATGACATTATCGCAGGCGACAATGGCAGCGACATCCTGTTCGGGGATCAGGGCAATAACACCTTAACCGGAGGTGCCGGTGCCGATATATTCGCCATCGGATATGGGCGGGACATCATTCCCGACTTTGAGTATGGGACTGACAAAATTGGACTGCCCATTGGCGTCAATTTCCAGAATCTGACATTAATCCTGAATGACAGTGACCCAACTCGCCCCATCCTTAATATTTTCCAAACAATCAGCGGACAGCAGGTGCTTTTGGCAGAAGTTAATTATCTCGGTGCCTTCAATCAGTTGCAGGCAGGTGATTTCGTTGAAGTGCTATCTCCTGCTACCAGCGTATTAGAATTTAGCGCCCCGAATTTCACCGTCAGGGAGGATGGGGTGCCGGTGGCAGAAGTGACTGTGCTGCGCAGCAACGGCACTAGCGGCGCAGTCAGCGCCACCATCACCCTCAGCGACGGCACCGCCACCGCCGGTCAAGATTACAACAGCACCCCAATAACCGTCAACTTTGCCGATGGGGAAACACAAAAAACCGTAGCCATCCCTATTTTTGACGATACCTTCGTCGAAGATGGGGAGACGATTAATCTGACCTTAGTTAACCCCAGCGGCGGCGCGACACTCGGAGCGCAAAATACCGCCACTCTCACAATTCTAGATAATGATATTTCCTTGCAGTTCAGTCAGCAGGCTTTTAGCGTCACCGAGGGTGCGCCGGTGGCAGAAATTACTGTCACCCGCACGGGAATCCTCAACACTGCTGTTAGCGCCACCATCACTCTGACTGACGGCACCGCCACATCCCCCTCGGATTATACCAACACCCCGATAGAGGTCAGCTTCGCCCCTGGGGAAACCTTGCGCACAGTGACTGTACCCATCGCTGATGACGCCACTGTCGAAGGTTCCGAGACAATAAATCTTGCCTTAATCAACCCAACAGGCGGCGCAACAGTCGGGGCGCAAAATACCGCCACCCTCACTATTAATGATATTGGTTTGCAGTTTAGCGCCCCCACCTTTAGTGTCACCGAAGGTGCGCCGGTGGCACAAGTGACTGTCACACGCACCGGCGTCCTCGACAATCCTGTCAGCGCAACTATCACCCTAACCAATGGCACCGCCACTTCCCCCTCGGATTACAGCAACACCCCCATACAGGTGAACTTCGCTGCAGGCGAAACATCCCAGACGGTAGCTATCCCTATCGTTGACGATACTGCTGTCGAAGCTGCCGAAACCGTAAATCTTACTTTAACTAACCCCACCGGCGGCGCGGCAATTGGGCAGCAGAATACCGCCACTCTCACAATTGCCGACAATGATGTTTCTTTGCAGTTCAGTTCACCCACTTTTAGCGTCAGTGAAACCGACACGCCGGTGGAGGCGGTAACTGTCACCCGCACCGGAGTCCTCGACACTGCAGTCAGCGCCACAATCACCCTCGCTGATGGCACCGCCACCTACCCTCAGGATTACATTAACACTCCCATACAAGTCAACTTTGCCCCAGGAGAAACAGCTAAGACGGTAGCTATTCCCATCGTTGACGATGCCAGTGTCGAAGGTTCCGAGACGATTAATCTGATATTAACTAACCCCAGCTCTGGTGCCACCACCGGCACTCAGAATATGGCGGTTCTGGAAATTGTGGACAATGACACCGCACCCACTCCCACACCCACTCCCACTCCCACACCCACTCCCACACCCACTCCCACTCCCACTCCACAACCTCCCGGCACATTGGAGTTTCTTGACACCAGTTTTCTAGTCAGCGAGGATGGCACTTCCCAAGCAGCTGTTACCCTGACTCGCACCGGCGGTAGCGCCGGCACAGTTAGCGCGGCACTCACCCTTGCCGGTGGCACCGCGCAGGCGCAGGCGGACTACAGCAACACCCCGATAAATGTCACCTTTGCTGATGGGGAAATCATTAAAACTGTCAATATCCCGATTGTGAATGACACCTTGGTTGAAGTCGCTGAGACAGTCAATCTCGCCTTAGTTAACCCCATCGGCGGTGCAGCAATTGGCCTGAAGAATACGGCTACCCTCACTATCGCCAGAAGCGATATGCCGGCAAAGCTTGACTTCGAGGGCGTTGGGAATTTAGACCCGCTGGGAGCTTTTTATGCCCCTCAGGGCATTTCTTTCTCTAGCAACTCTCTCGGCATTATTGATACCGATGCCTTGGATGCTTTGGGCGCAAAAGATGAATTTGGCGGAAATTTTGGGACACCGCCTTCCGGGATTACTGCCCTGACTTATGGCCAAGGTTCTGAAATTGTCATGAATGTAGCCGGCGGATTTGACGCGCAGCTGTCGTTCTTCTACGCTTCTCCTTTTCGCAACCACACCGTCACTATTTATGAAGGTGCCGGTGCGGCAGGCAATATCTTGGCATCCCTGCCTCTATCCAGAACCCCAGCCGGTGACTTCCCCGATGCTTACAGCGAGTTCACTCAGGTAACAATCCCTTTTTCAGGAATTGCCCGCTCCGTCTCTTTTGGCGATTTTGCCAATAAGATTATCATCGACAGCATCTCCCTGGGTTAGTACCAGAAACCCGGTTTCTTAAAGAAACCGGGTTTCTCAGTACCGTCGGTTGAGCGCAGGCGAGACGCCCGCGTCTGCATCTTAAAAACGTAGGACAGGGGTTCCCTCCGCCCCAAAAACCGCTGTCCCAAAAACCGTGTGATCCCGTCCCCACTCATCTAATTCCAGAGCGGGGAATAATCACATCTGTCGGATCAAATGCCGGCACGATTCCTCGCTCTTGTGCCGAAATTCCTGACAGCCCTTGGTTGCCCTCCAATGCACCACCAGGGGTGCCACCCCCCAGAGGATCGCTGTTGCCATTTAGCCCGTCATTTAAGAAAGTGTTTTTAAACCCCCTCTGGTTAAAACCTCTTCTTTCTTCCTCGGAAAAGTTGGGTTTAAGCCTTTGGCGTGCTGGTGGCGCGGCGACGGAATTTGGTGCCGTTTGCATTAGCGCACAAGCTTCTTTGGAGCATTGCCCGCTGGCTTCTATTTCGCCCGCACTAGCCACCCAACAAGGTAAAAGCCAAAAGCCAAAAGCTAAAAAAAATATACCGCTTAAACTCGTTCCTAGCCTCTCTCTGGGAACGCCTCCCCAGAGGCTCTGCCTCGTTTCATAACCCGCAAATGTTAGGCTTGTAAATTGCATATATATCACTCCTGGAAGCGAAAATTAAGGTGTTAGTTTTTTTCCCTCGTTTTGCTCGTTCCCAGCCTCAGGCTGGGAACGCCCCTCTGTCGGATCTGACTTGAAAAGGTTTGTAGTTGGGCTTTAGCCCTACCGAGGACAGGCCATACGCCTGTCCTATGCCTTATATTTGTTTCCTCGTTACGGGACTCTGACTTGAAAATAGTCCTGTAGGGGCTTGCGCCCCCGTGCTCGCCCCGCCAGCTGCGACAATTTTCATTGGTGGCGGTGTGCGCAGTTCATCGTGACTGCCTCCTTTTGTCCTGGAGGCGGGGCGAGCTTTTGGGCTTTAGCCCAACTACGAACTTTTGGGCTTTAGCCCAACTACGAACTTTTGGGCTTTAGCCCAACTACGAACCTTTGGGCTTTAGCCCAACTACGAGCTTTTGGGCTTTAGCCCAACTACGAACCTTTGGGCTTTAGCCCAACTACGAACCTTTGGGCTTTAGCCCAACTACGAACCTTTGGGCTTTAGCCCAACTACGAACTTTTGGGCTTTAGCCCAACTACGAACTTTTGGGCTTTAGCCCAACTACGAACCTTTGCCCTATGTCCCGCACATCTTAATATTTTATTAAATTACAGAAATAATTGCTACTAAAATCTAAAATTCGTGCGTATCGTCCCCACAAAGATATCTCCGTTTCCCGCATCGTGGTCTGCATTGGTTACAATAAAAAAGCCCGGAGTTATGGATATATTGTCACTCACCCGGAAGCGGTAGAAAACCTCAAAGTGCAAGGACGTGTCCTTATCTTCGCGCACGTCGTTTCCACTGACTAACTTGGGCGGCTGGCCAAAAAGAAACGCTAGCAAGTCTCCCTGTCTGCCAAATGGATCGGACAAGCCCAAAGAAAACAGGTAAGTGGTCGCAGTCGCAGAAGCAGATGACTCTAGGGAATCCGTGAAAATCCACGCCCCCCAAGTTCCTAAGGTAACATGAGGATTTACGCGCCACTGCAGGGAGCCTCCCACAGCATTAATCTGCACCGGATCGGGCTGAATTAACAGCCCAGATGTGTCGGCATTAAAGCTGCCGGTGAAGGTATCTAACCTACCGTCGTTAGAGTAGGCGTTCACATAAGTCAAACCGGCAAGAATGTTGCCTGCCGGTTTGACTAGCAGTTGCGCTCCCAAGGCACTGTGGTCTGCGCCAAATACGCCCAGACCTCTCTCCGGAGTACTGCTGCCCCTGGTGCCGTAGGCTACTTGTAAGCGTACCGTATCAGCCACCAACCAGTCAAATCCCACACCGGCATCCAAACTGCCAATTTTGAAAATCGGACTTGCCTCGGCAAAGCGGGAAATCGCTCCCCGACCGGCATCGAAGTAGGCAGAGTTGGCGGTGAGAACGCTGCTCAAGCTAAAACCCACCGGTCTGACGGTAAAGACAACTTGATCTCCAAAGGCGGGAAAGCGATATTCGAGTTTATCTAAATGTATCTGGTTCTCTAAACCGGCTTGGTAAGAAAGCAGAGCCATATCCGTATTCAGGGCTTCTGGGCTGGCAAACCCCCGACCGTCAAAATTACCTGTGGCCAGTTCCAGTCGCAGCCGGTCTTTGCCTGTGAATGTGGAGACAATACCCAGTCGCGCCAGGTGAGTCAGTACCACATCCTTTTCCCCTCCAGAACCCGCACCCGTTCCAGCTGCGCCGGTTAAGCCAAAAATAACTTCTCCTCCGAGTACAGCCGCAGTCGAGAATTGCTGCGCTTCCAGTTCACCGGCACGCGCTTCTAGCGGATCAACACGATTTCTCAAGGTTGCCAACTCGCCGGCAAAGTCCGCTTGCAGTTTTTGCAGCCCCGCCAAATCTTCTTTGGTAATTAAATCTTCTGTTGCTGCTGGCTTATTGGCAGCAATCAGTTCCCCGATCCGGGAGATGCAGGCGTTCAAACCGGCAGCAAATTCATATCGCGTCAAGCCGCGATTTCCCCGGTAGCTGCTATCAGGATACCCTGCAATACAGCCGTAGCGCTCTGCCAGGTTCTGCAATGCCTGAAACGCCCAGTCACCAGGCTGCACGTCCGCTAGCTGCGAGACTGAAGTCACTTGCGCCATCGGATCTTCTTCCGCTGCCGGTGCGCCTGCGCTTGTGGAATCGCCTGGTATTGCCGGCACCCGGCACTGATCGTCGGTCAGTGGGCACTGGCTATCATCAGTTCCGGAGGCGGCGGGGGCAGCAGTTCTCTCCGCCAAATCCTGGAAATGGGATTGAAATAACAAAGTCCCGCTCGGCTTTTTTGTAGATTCATCATTCGGTATTTCTTGCACTTCATTTCGATATTCGCTTATCAAATCATTGCTCTCAACATCTTGATATGAAATCAATTCCGTTAAATTAGTTAGATAATAAGCTGTCGGTGTCCGGGCGTCTGAGAACTCGGGAGAAAGAGGGCCGGTGGGGCTAATTTCAGGGGTGGCAGGGATGACGCCCTCAGTTGCAGGGGCGACAGGCGTTCCTACCGAGAAACCGGCTGCCGGTGCCGACAAAGTTGCTGGTTTCTCAGACGCTTTTGCCAAAGCTGCCGGTGCCGCCAGCAGGAGTATTGCCAGACTCGGTAAAAAATGCCTCATGCAGATGATTGCTCCTCACAGTTAGATAGCATACCAAATTCGCTAGATGCTTCGCTCAATTAGGCCAGAATACTTATAGCACTTTTCACTTGCGTGAAGTGCACTTTTATCCCCCCAACCCCCCTTAAAAAGGAGGGCTAACTTCTTCCCCCCCTTTTTTAGGGGGGGTAAGGGGGGGATCAATACCTGTACCTCACTCAGCTGCAATCTGCTATAATTGCCTGACAAATCCAGGTCTGCGTACTGGATATCTTTAATGTTATTTAACGCTCCTTACAGGAGTCATCTAGCAATATAGCGCCACATCCCCCAGAAGGGCCATCCCTGAGCAGCGACGGCAAATCAAACGTGAACGCTTTGTATATATCATCGATCGTATCCGCCCGGGGTTTATTGGCCATCCCAGCAGCAATCACCTCGGGCGCTACCGGCTGAAAATTAAACTTCAGCTGCAGGCGCTCCGCTTCGGCTTGGCTAATAAAGTGTATCGTTTGCATGCCGCAGCTGTTGTTGGCGCTCAAATCCGGATCGATACAGTACACGTCCTTCTGGGCCCGCCCGCGCCCGTGAATGCCGATTAACTCCGCTTTGCCATTAAACACAGGGCCACCGCTCATGCCCCGGCGGGTTTGATTGTCATAGAGCAGGCTATAGCCGCCATCCGCTGAGGGGGGAGTGACAATTGCCGTCAGCGTCCCGGGGGAAAACTCCCGCACCCGGCGAGCGCTCTGATCATCAGGATTTGGCCAGCCAGAGACAAACACCTGCTCCCCTTTGCGCGTCTGGTTTGAATGTCCGATCGGGGCAATTGCATATTTGCGATCACTTTCAAATTTAACAATCGCCAGATCGAATCCTTGGATAATTTTTCCTCGCTGTTTGTCCTCGCTGCCAAACGGGTGAATGTTGTCGTCAGTCTTGACATCATCGACAAAATGAACTTCCCCGTCGCTGGTTCGCACCCCGTACACCACTTCTCTCGTCCGGACAACGTGCAGCGCTGTTAATACATAATACGTCTTGCCACTGCGGGCCACAATTACCCCAGAGCCGGGGTTCCATTCCTGTCCGGATTCAATATCGCCCTTTTGCAAACCCTGGGCAATCACCACTGTCGTTTGGGAAGCAACAGCATCAATCTGTTCTTTTGTGAACTCTTGATCTGCCCTCAGAGGTATGGCGATTGCCAGTGCGGCTGCTGTTCCCATCACACAGGCAGATAAGCGGCCATAAAACATGGCTTAAATTGCTAATTTATAATTTATAATTGTGGGTTTATGTCAGTCTCAGAAAGCGCCGCAATAAGACTTGCTTCCCAACTTTCCATCTAGGGCAGGAGTGCCAATTCCTGCTCAGGGGGTAACTTGGTGCCAGCAGTACTGAAGTGACTTGAGTATTCAAGAGAAAACATACCTCCTTAGAGGAGCGACTCCTTTAACAGCATCGCCCGCTCGGTTCGCTTGCGTTTTATACAGCCATTAATCAATAGATAACCATCAAAGAAGTTTCAGGGCTTCTCAGGTCAACCCTAAAAGCAAGGAATTGCAAAAAAAAAGTATGTCAGCGACCCCCTGCAGCAGGCTAAAGCCCGAAGCGGACTCCTGTCGGCTGCATCACTTGAAAAGTCCCTGGATTACCTGTTGCAAAGGCACATAGTCTTGCCCACCAGACTCTTGAATCGGGCTGCCGGTCGCCGCACTCAAAGTTGTTAACAGTTTGTTGGGCTGGTTCCCCTGCTTGAGAGTGAACAGCAAGTTGTTTTCATTGCAGCCCGATGTCGTATTGTTAACAGCACAGAGTACGGTCTGCCGGTTCACCCGACCTGTGGTCAAATACACGCTATTGAGTGTGCCGCCATTTTGTGACAGGACATTGTTCAGCCGGTTCGTAACGTCTTTGCAGCGCTGCTCGGGCGGAAAACCGGCACTGCTGAACTCCTCTGTTGTCCATGCAATCATGGGATTTGAGACAGTTCCATTCTTGCTGACAGCAACAGTAACATAGGAGTTATCCACTACCTTGCACTGAAACGAGGCTACCGCACTTGCTGACTGTGCGAAACTGCTTTGCGCAGTTAGAAAAGGAACCTGTGTTGCCACTAAACTGGCGACGGTTAAACGCAATATCCGTTTCATACTCATCTTTTTAAAACCCGCTGGATACTCCTGCTACACCTTCAGGCGGCGGGAGAGGAAAGCGGGGCGGGATGTGCCACTTTCCTACTGTCACAGTGTTCAGTTTTTAGCGCTGTTCGCCTGGAACCAAGCTAAACCTTTATGGGCGCTGGGCATCTGGCATCAAGCATTGGGCATTGACAGCTGGGAGAGTGGAAAAGCCGTGTTAGCGCTTGTCATTTTACCCTTGAGCGATAGTCTTGAGAAGGGTGGTGTTGCCCCCCCACTTCCCTGCAGTCACCTTTTGGGCTGCTGCGCCTTGGCAGTTCCGTTCCCTTGTTTCGCCCCCACAGCAGATCGGGAGAACGCCAGTGTCTCGTTTAAATGGGCTGTTTCAGACTGGCAGCGTCGGCACCTGCCGGGGGCCTGCCCCTAAAGGGCCCACCGTGACAGAAACTGTCACAACCAGTTGGGTTACTGGCACACACATCTCTGTGGTGGTCTGATAGACGCTATCGCTGTTGAAAATTCTCCTGAGTTTGAGAAAAAATTTTTAACCCCCTGACTAACGCCTAGTTTATGCCCGGTCAAGGCGCGGCGGCTATCTGGCAGTTTAAAGATTCTGTGAACTAATCACCGATTTGTGCGAAAATTTGAAATGGCGAGCAATTCGGGGGGGAATGGGGGAAAGATTTCTGGAGAGTGAATCTTTGCAAACGGGATTGAAACAAGCACACAAACAAACACACAAACAAAGGATTCCCTTGAGTCCGCTGAAAGTCTTTGTGTACGGAACCCTCAAACCAGGGGAGTGCAATTACCAGCGCTACTGCATCGGCTTTGTTGTGGCGGCTGAACCGGCAGTAGCCCGTGGCCAGCTGTTTGCCCTGCCGGTGGGATACCCCGCTATGACCCCAGGTGATGGCTTAGTCCACGGAGTTTTGCTTTCCTTTGCCAGCCCTGCTATTTTGCGCAACCTCGACGAGCTCGAAGATTACGACCCTCACCGGCCCACATCCCAAAACGAATACGACCGGCAGCAAATCGAGGTCTTTAATCCCGCTCTCCAATCCCTAGGGCTAGTTTGGGCCTACTTGATGACTCCCGAAAAGGTGCGGCGCATTGGCGGCGTCCCTATTCCTGCCGGTGTTTGGAGTGCCGGTCGCTAACTGGACGCTGGACATTCCTCCTCATCCCAGAACGGCTCCTAATTGCGATTAATCAACCGGACTAAATATTAGATATATAGCGGCTCTAAATGATTTGTGAAATCTGTGAGCGGCCAGAAACCCGGTTTCTTTGAGAAACAGGGTTTCTACCGCTATATGCGGTCAACACTTGGGGAACCTCCCAATTTAATATCCAGTTGAGATAGATAGTACTTTTTTCACTAGCTGAAAAGGCGTTACAGCCGTTTTTTTCAATTACATTATCCAGGCATACAAAATTCAGGCATTGGTATGACGGCTCGCCCTTCCTATCTGCCCAAAGGAGGCAGAGCCGACCGGACGGCGTTCAATGCGGCCTGGCTGGGAACGAGGGATATAGCAATTTCACGCTCGGTTAGTACATGACTGTCTATTGCCACATCTGCGTTAATCAGCTACAGGCTGCGGTTCAATATTTAAAACCGCAGCCTGTAGCTGATGGACGCGGATAGGAGAACATGCGAATG